>JALYTG010000224.1 GCA_030854405.1 Chloroflexota bacterium
CTCCCTGCTCGCCGCCGCAGGCGGGGAAGCGGGCGCGAGGCGTGCGGCAGCGCGGTGTGCCGGACGCTGGCGTGATCGGCGGTTGGCCGCCTTGCCGCTTCGTCGAGCCATCGCTTCCTCGTGCTGAGCCTGAGCCGCAGCCGCTCTCTGCGGGTGCAACCTTCGGGGACAGTATGATACCAGCCGCCCGAGCCCGGCTCAGCCGGGGCGATCGGCCTCGCCGCCCTGGAGGGGTGCCGCCTTGGCGGAACTGAACCGCATCCTGACCGACAACCTCGCCGCCGTGGTCGGCACGATCGCAGCAGTGCTCGTGGTCGTGGTCATCCTCCTGCTCGTGCAGTCGGTCCGCCTCTCGCGCGCGGCGCGAAGGTATCGAAGGCTTGTCGGCGACGGAAGTGGAGGGACGCTCGCGCAGGTACTCGAGGATCATGTCGGCCGAGTCGATGCGGTGGGGCGCGAGCTCCACGAGCTGAGTGCGCTACACGGCCTTCTGGTGCGGCGCTCACGGGGCAGCCTGCAGCACATCGGCCTGGTCCGCTTCAACCCATTCGACGACACGGGCTCGGACCAGAGCTTCGCGCTCGCGCTTCTCGACGAGGGCCGAGACGGGGTGGTCATCTCGAGCCTCCACGGCCGCAGCAATACCCGGCTCTTCGCCAAGCCGGTGACCGCGGGGGAATCAGCCCACGCCCTCTCTGACGAGGAGCTCCAGGCGATCCGGCTCGCGGTCGAAGGCACCGAGGCGACCCAGTCCGCCTGAATGTCCGAACAGCCATTCGAGAGGCCGATCGATCCCGCGCAGCGGCGGCTCGCCGAGCGTCGCCTCCTGGCCATGCTGCGACGGATCCACCGCAGCGAGCCCCTGGCCCCCGACGCGCGCATCGACGCGCTGATCGCACGCGTGCGCTCTGAGCCCGACGATCCGCGACCGGGCAGCCATCGAGGCGCCGGTCGATTGCTCCTCGGCGACGATGCGATGCGTGCCGTCGTCGATCAGCTCGTCGCCGCCGGGCAGCTCGTTCGTCGGGGCCATCGCGTGCGGCTGCCGGCGCATGAGCCACTCCTCGATCCGCAGATGCGTGAGCGTGTCGAGCGACTCCTCGTCGGGCTGCGCAGCGCTGGCGTGGAGCCGCCCCGAGTCGACGCGCTCGCCGGCCGCCTCGGCATTCCGCCGCCGGTCATCGAGCAGCTGCGCGCGGCCGGCGAGCTGGTCGCCGTTGGACCGGGAATCGACTATCCGCGGGACGTGCATCAGGCGCTCCTGCAGCGTCTCGACCGGATGGCGGCCCTTGGCCCGATGAATGTGGCGCGCGTGCGGGACGAGCTGCGTGCTTCTCGACGCTACGCGGAGGCCCTGCTCCGTACGCGCACACGGCCCCGCTCGTCGAAAGGCTAGGCCTGCAGGGCAGCACCCAGACGCAAGAGCGCCGCGTCGGCGGGCGGACACTTGTCTCCCGCTGCCGCGCGTGCCTGCCGGAAGGAGGCGGCGGCGGCGGGCCGATCCCCGCGCCGCTCGTAACGCTCGCCGAGCGCCAGCAGCAGATCAACGTAGCGACCGCGCAGGAGCTCGCGGCCCGTCTCGGCGTAGGCGCTGTCGCCGTAGTAGGGACAGTCGTCGAGGTACTCGCCGCGGTAGAGGCCACGAGCCTGTTCGAGCGCACGCAGGCCCTCGTCCAGGTCGACCGCACTGCCTGCCGAGGCCATCAGCTCCTCAAAAGCGTCCCGGTCACTCCATTCGATCAGCGCAGAGTCGAGCCGGTATCGGTCGTTGTGGAAGACGATCGTCGTCGATCCCTCACGGCGTCGGCGCTCCGGCTCGAGCGTGCGCCGCAGCCCGCCGAGCGTGCGATGGAAGGCGAGGTCGGCTCCATCGATGTCGACGTCGGGCCAGATCACCTCGGTCGCCTCGTCCTTGGTGATCCCGCGCTCGCCGCGGTCGAAGAGGAACGCGAAGAGCGCCTCCGCCTGTCGCGTCCCCGCCTTCTCGCCGCCCCAACGGCCGATCAGCTCCGTACCGCGTTGAACCCGCAGCGAGCCGAGGGCAAAGACCTGCAGGCGGCCTTCAGCTGCCCCAGGCTCCTGGACCAGCGCTTCGTGCAGCTCGCTGCCGGAGCTTGCCAGGGCGGCCCGCTCGGCGGAGAGAGCGCCCAGCGCTTCGGCCTGCGCGTTCTGCCGACTCGCCAGGCGAAGCGATGAGGCCAGGTAGGTCGCGGCCAGCCCGAGCAGCTCGACCTCCGCGGCGGTGTAAGGGAGGGCGGAGCGCTTGGCCCCGAGGCGCAGCGTCCCGTAGCCCTCGCCGTCGACGCGCAAGGGCAGGCTGAGGGCAAGGGGATCATCGCCCGGGATGCGGCCGTGCCTGGCGATCTGCGCATCCGACGCCGAGTGCAGCTCGGCGCCGGAGATCCGGAAGGTCCTGGTTAGACGAGCCAGTGCCGGCTCGATGGCGGATTCCGGTCGCTGTGCAGTCATCACGTTCTGGCCGAGGGCACGCAGCAGTCGGTGGTACGCGAGGTCGCGGCCGGTCTCGCCCGCCATGAGGCGCCGGACCCGCTCCGCGATTGGCTCGAAGAGCGCGATGGTGACCACCAGCGCGAGGGCGGTCACGATCGGCAGGTCGACGGCGAGCAGGTTTCGTGCTAGGAGCTCGAGGCCCACCAGCACGACGACGTAAGCGGTGATGCCCAGCCCGACCACCACTGAGTACCGGAAGGCTGCAGCCGCCACATCGGGCGCGAAGAAGAGGCCCTGTCCGAAGACGGCATAGGCGGCCAGCACGGTTGCGATCGTGATCAGCGAGACGCCGATCCACGGATCGCTGTCGGCAATGCCTGGCAGGATCCTGACCATCGCGCCTACGGCTCCAACCACCAAGGTGGCGACCACAGCCTGAAGCTGACGCCGTCGAAACTGGTCCCGCCCGGCGGCGAGGAGCGCCGCCGCGATCCAGTAGATGGCAAAGCCGAACAGGACCAGGCGGAACACGATCCAGGCCCAGCCGAAGATCGGGCCGGGAATGCCGGGCAACGAGAACTGCGGGGGGGTGACTCGGAACTCGAGGGCAGGGTCGATGGCGGCGAGCGTGGCCGCCAGCGCGCAGACGGCATACGCCGCTACGAGCACGACGCGCTGCAGAAGGCTCATCCGCCCCTCGACGGTGAGCGCGACCGCCACGTGCACCGTGGCCGCCGGCAGCAGGAAGGCGGCGCTCATCTCGAGCGCATGCACGACACGACTGACGTCCGGGTCGTGCGGCAGTCGCTGGATGATGATCGCGACCGACCAGACCACGAGCAGGAGCGTGAGGAAGGCAAAGACGCGCGATGAGAGTCGCCGCGGCGAGCGAACAAGGACGGTCAGCCCGAGCCAGGTCGCCAGCAGGGCGGTGATGCCATGCGCCGCGACTTCCAGCAGCCCGGGCACGGTCATGAGAATTCTCTCCCTCTCTCACCGAGGCACCCGAACGCTACTCCCGCGCCGTGCGAGCGGCAAGGGTCGTCGCGACACCCGACCTGTCCGGTAAGCGGTGGATAACGCTCCGGTGAATGCCCGCTCCGCTACCATCGGCGACGTGCCAGCGGTCGTGCCGTCGCCGAACCAGCTCCCAATCTTCGAGGAGATGGTGGCAACCCCCCTGGTTCGTCAGCGCCCGCACCTGCGCGTCCAGCCGCCGCTCCTCGCCGATCTCAACGCCCGCCAACGCAAGGCGGTCACGTTTGGGGACGGTCCGCTCCTGATCGTGGCCGGGGCGGGAACCGGCAAGACGACCGCGATCACGCGCCGCATCGCATGGCTGATCGCCGAGAAGCGAGCGAGGCCGTCCGAGATCCTGGCGCTGACCTTCACTGACCGCGCCGCCCTCGAGATGACGGAGCGCGTGGATCGCCTGGTGCCATACGGCCACAACGACGCGCAGATCGCCACCTTCCACGCCTTCGGCGACCGTCTCCTGCGGGAGCATGCCCTGGAGGCCGGTCTCTCCGACCGATCGAGCGTCCTCTCCCGCAGCGAGCAGATCATCCTGCTGCGCGAGCACCTGTTCGATCTCCCCCTGGACCGATACCGACCGCTCGGTAATCCGGGCCGCTTCCTCTCGGCGCTGGTGACCCTGATCAGCCGCGCCCGCGACGAGGATATTGGTCCGGCCGAATACCTGGCCGCCGCCGCGGCGCTCGAGGCGCGCGCCGGCGCCGCGCCGCACGATGCGGGGC
>JALYTG010000058.1 GCA_030854405.1 Chloroflexota bacterium
GCCAAGCTATGGATAGAGCCCGCGCAGGGTCGTCGCCTCGGCAACGCGGGCGACGGCGACCATGTAGGCGGCGGTGCGCATATCGACCTCATGCTTGGCGCTCATGGTATGCACGCTCTCGAATGCCCGGTCCATGATGCCCTTGAGGCTCTCGTTGATCCGCTCCTCGGTCCAGAAGAAGCTCTGCATGTCCTGCACCCACTCGAAGTAGCTGACCGTGACGCCGCCGGCGTTGCACAGGATGTCCGGGATCACGAAGACGCCGCGATCGTGGAGGATCTCATCGGCCTCCGGGGTAGTCGGTCCGTTCGCCGCCTCGGCCACGATCCGGGCGTTGATGCGCGGCGCGTTGTGGCGGGTGATCTGATTCTCGAGTGCCGCCGGCACCAGGATCTCGCACTCGACCTCCAGGACCTGCTGGTTGCTGATCTCCTCGGAGCCGGGGAAGCCGACCACCGTTCCGTGCTCGCGCTTCCAGGCGCTCACCCGTGCCGGGTCGAGCCCGCCGGGGTTGTAGATGCCGCCGGTCGAGTCGGAGACCGCGACGATCGTGGCGCCCTCGTCGGCCAGCAGGGTGGCCGCGATCGATCCGGCGTTGCCGTACCCCTGGATCGCGACTCTGGCTCCGGGGAGCGGCCTGCGGAGCGCGGCGCTCGCCTGCAGCAGCGTGAAGACGGCGCCGCGCGCGGTCGCCTCGTTGCGGCCGAGCGAGCCGCCGATGCTGATCGGCTTGCCGGTCACCACTCCCGAGATGGTGTAGCCGTGGTGCATGGAGAAGGTGTCCATCATCCAGGCCATTGTCTGGGCATTCGTGTTGACGTCGGGTGCCGGGATGTCCCGGTCGGGACCGATGAGCGGGCTGATCTCTGTGGTGAAGCGGCGTGTCAGTCCCTCGACCTCGCGGATCGAGAGCTTCTTAGGGTCGACGATCACCCCACCCTTGCCACCGCCGAACGGGATATTCACGCACGCGCACTTCCAGCTCATCCACATCGCGAGCGCCCGGACCTCGTCCAGGCTGACGTCCTGGTGGTAGCGAATCCCGCCCTTGGCCGGGCCGCGGCTGACGTTGTGCTGGATGCGGTAGCCGGTGAAGACCCTGACCTCGCCGTCGTCCATGGTGACTGGGAAGTTGACCGTCAGCTCGCGCTGCGGGACCCGCAGCACGCGCCGCATGCCGTCGTCAAGGTCGAGCTTCTCGGCGGCGTGATCGAACTGCTGCTGGGCAACCGCCCAGATGTTCGGGGCTTCCGCGACCGGGTTCTGGCTGGCCATAGGCTTGTGTGAACAGCCTCCTGTTGCGTGCGGGCCGACGCCTCGGCACGCCACGCTGAAGGCGGAGGCTGGCCGGCCGCGGAACGCGACCGATTATACGGTCGCCGCTTCGGCTACGGCTCTCCGTGCAATTGCCCCGAGCGGGTGCAAACTGGGCGGCGTATGGAGCATGACCGGCTCCGCGCGACATTCGATCAGGCGGCCGAGCTCTATGACCGCGCCCGGCCCGGCTACCCCTCGGCGCTCTTCGACGACCTCGCGATCGAAGCGAGCCTGCACGCCGGCTCGCGCATCCTGGAGATCGGCTGCGGGACGGGGCAGGCGACGGTGTCGCTCGCTGAGCGCGGCTACGAGATCGTCTGCGTAGAGCTCGGCGCGGAGCTGGCCGCGGTCGCGCGGCGCAAGCTGGCCCGCTTCCCGTCGGTCGAGGTCGCGGCTGCTCCGTTCGAGAGCTGGCCTCTCCCGCCGCGGGCCTTCGACGCGGTCATCTCCGCCACCGCCTTCCACTGGATCGATCCTGCGATTCGCGTGACGAAGTCGGCAGATGCGCTGAGGCTCGGCGGCGTCCTGGCCACCATCTCAATCCATCACGTGGCGGGCGGCGACGAGCGCTTCTTCGCGGCGGTCCAGGCCTGCTATGAGCGATGGGATCCAACGACGGCGACGGCGCGTCGCCTGCCGAATGCAAGCGACATCGCGTCGAACAGTGACGAGCTTGACCGATCCGGCCGCTTCGGTCCCGTGCTCTTCCGCCGTTACGAGTGGGAGGTAACCTACTCGACCGGCGAGTATCTGGACCTGCTGCTCACGTATTCGGGGCACCGGGCACTGGCCCCCGCGGCGCGAGAGCAGCTGCTCGGCTGCATTGGTGAGCTGATCCAGACCCATTTCCACGGCCGCGTCACGAAACGCTACCTGACGGAGCTGCGGATCGCGATGCGCAGCTGCTGACCGGCCGGCTAGACCATCTCCACGGCGAGCGCAACGGCGCCGCCGCCACCCAGGCACAGCGTGGCGAGACCGCGCCGGCCGCCGCGGTGCTTCAGTGCGTACAGGAGCGTGGTGAGCACCCGCGCACCCGACGCCCCGATCGGGTGGCCCAGCGCGATGGCACCGCCGTTCACGTTGACACGGTCCCAGTCGAAGCCGAGCTCATTGCCGTCGGCCAGCACCTGCGCCGCGAAGGCCTCATTGATCTCGATCAGGTCGAACTCATCGAGCGTGGCGCCGATCCGCTCGAGCAGCCGCCGGACGCCGTAGATCGGAGCCTCGAAGAGCCATTCGGGGGCGACGTCGGCCTGAGCGTAGCCGGTGATGCGCGCCATCGGCGCCAGGCCATCGGCTTCGACGACCGCCGACGAGGCGAGAACGAGCGCGGCCGCGCCATCGGTGATGCCCGGCGCGTTGCCGGCGGTGACCGTGCCGCCATCGGGCTGGAAGGCGGGCTTCAGGCTGGCGAGCGCCTCCAGGCTCGTATCGGCGCGAGGACCCTCGTCCGCGCCCACGACCGTCGAGCCCTTCTTGCCGGGCACCGCGACCGGTACGATCTCGTCGGCGAACGCCCCAGATTCCTGCGCCGCAAGCGCGCGCTGGTGGGAGCGCAACGCGAATTCGTCCTGCGCCTCGCGGGTGACATCGTGCTTGCCGGCAACGCGCTCCGCGTGGAGGCCCATGTGCACGTTGCAGGTCGAGCACCACAGGCCGTCATGCACCGTCGAGTCGACGACCGTGCCGTCGCCGAGTCGATAGCCGGCGCGGGCCCCCGGCAGCAGGTACGGGCCGAGGTTCATGTTCTCCATCCCACCCGCAACGATCACGCTGGCGTCTCCGGCTCGAATGGCGGCTGCACCCATCATCACCGCTTTCAGCCCGGATCCACATACCTTGTTGATCGTGGTGGCGCTGACGCCGGCCGGAAGGCCTCCCTTCAAGGCGGCCTGGCGCGCGGGTGCCTGGCCCGCGCCCGCCTGGATCACCTGGCCCATGATCGCCTCGTCGACGCGCTCGGGAGCGATCCCGCTGCGCTCCACCGCGGCGCGGATGGCGACAGCGCCGAGCTGGGTGGCGGGTGTCGTCGAGAGGCCGCCGGCGAACTTGCCGATCGGCGTGCGCGCCGCGCTGAGGATGTAGACCTCGCTCATGCCCGAGATGGTACCGCGAGATACAGAACGGATCAGCCCCCTGCCTTCTCGTCGAAGAGATACGCGATCCTGTCCGCCCACTTCTCGACCACCACGCGGTTCTTGACCTTCATCGAAGGGGTCAGCTCGCCCTCCTCCTCTGACAGGAGGCGCGGGAGAAGCGCGATGCGCCGCGGGCGCTCGTACACGGCGAAGCCCTCGAGCGAGCGCCGCACCTCGGCATCGAAGAGCTTCTCGACGGCAGGCTGCTCGACGAGCTGTTCCGGCGGCATCTCCGCGACCCCCTGGGCGGCCGCCCAGGCCCCGAGCTCGTCGAAATCGGGGGCGATCAGGGCTCCGGTGTACGGATGGCGGTCACCCAGGACGACCGCCTGAGAGATGAACTTGGACGACGAGAGGGCGGCCTCCATCGGTCCGGGGGAGACGTTCTTGCCGTTCGCCAGCACGATGATGTTCTTGAGCCGATCCGTGATCCTGATGCGACCGACCTCGTCGAGCTCGCCGATATCGCCAGTGTGAAACCAACCCTCGGGATCGATGGCTCGGGCGGTCTCCGCGGGATCGTTCAGGTAGCCCTGCATCACCTGCGGGCCGCGCACCAGGATCTCTCCGGTCACAGGGTCGATCATCACCTCGGTCCCCGGCGCGGGCCGGCCGACAGTGCCGAACACGAAGTCGTCGGGGCGGTTGACCGACACGAAGGGCGAAGTCTCGGTCAGGCCGTAGCCCTCCAGAACCAGCATCCCCATGGCGTAGAAAAATTCACCGATCTCGCGCGCCAGGGGTGCGGAGCCCGAAACGAAGTAGCGCACCCGGCCGCCGGTCCGTTCACGGATCTTGCGGAAGACAAGCAGGTCCGCGATCCAGAGCTGCGCAGAGAGCCAGAGTGAGTCGCCGCGCCCGGCGAGATGATTCGCGTAGCGCTTCCGGCCCAGCGCCGCCGCCCACTGAAAGATCCGCTGGCGACTCGGAGGCCCGCTCTCGACCGCCGACAGGACGCGGGCGTAGACCCGCTCGTAAAGGCGCGGGACCGAGCCCATGACGGTCGGGCGCACTTCCACCATATTGGCCGGCAGCCGCTCGAGCAGCGGCTCGGCATACACCACCGTCGCTCCCCGACCGAGCGCCACGACCTCGTCGACGATGCGGCCATAGATATGGCTGAGCGGCAGGAACGACAGGAAGATATCGGTCGCGTAGAAGTCGACGACCTGGCTCGCCGCCTCGAAGTTGTACAGCACGTTCCCATGGCTGATCATGGCGCCGCGCGGATTCGCGGTCGTGCCCGAGGTGTGGATGACGGTCGCGACCTGTTCGCGCGGGATCGCCAGCCAGCTCTCGCGCCAGAGACGGCGGCGCGTGGGGTCCTGGTCGGCGCGAGCCATCACGTCTTCGAGTGTGAGTGTCCCAGGTGCGAACTTGCCGTGCGGGTCCATCGTGATGACGTGCCGCAGCGAGGGGCATCCGGCTCGCACTGATTCAACCTTGGCCGCCTGCTGCGCGTTCTCGACGACGACCGCCCTTGCCGCCACGTTGTTGACGATGAAGGCGACCTGGCCCGCCTCGGACTGGGGATAGATCGGGCAGGTGACGGCGCCGAGCGCCAGGGCCGCAAGATCCGCGATGGCCCATTCCGAGCGCGTGCGTGCCAGGATGCAGACCGTGTCGGCAGGCGCGATCCCCAGGTCAGCCATGCCGAGCGACAGGTCGGTGACCCAGTCCCACATCTCGCGGTACGAGCGGCTGGTCCACGTGCGTTCGCCGCGGTCCTCCTCCGCCCCGCGGGCCTTGTGCGGCTTCCAACGCATCGCCTCCTTGGCGGGGTTTCGCACGACGGCGCGATGTACCAGGTCGACCAGGTTCGCGGCGCGCTCCTCGGGCGGGACGACCAGGGGCTCGATCTCGGGGGTCCGCATCAGGCGCGTCGGACCCTCCGTCGCCGTTGCGGTGGTCATCGGTCCTTCCTCCTCATCCGCTGCGGCGAAGCTCTTCGAGCAGGTGCTGGGCGATGATCAGCCGGTGGATCTGGTTCGTTCCCTCGTAGATCTGCGCCCCCTTGGCGTCGCGCATCAGGCGCTCGACCAGGTTGTCCCGGCTGTAACCGGCGCCGCCGTAGATCTGGACCGCGTCGGTGGTGACCCGCATGGCGACGTCGGATGCGTGCCATTTCGCCATGCTGCTGGCCGACGCAATGTGCTCACCGGCGTCGCGCATGCGTGCCGCGCGCCAGGTGAGGAGACGCGACGCCTCGACCGCCACCGCCATCTCGGCCAGCATCCCCTGGATCAGCTCCTGGTCGCCGATGGGACGCCCGAACTGGGTGCGCTGCAGCGCGTAGCGGCCCGCATGCTCGAGCGCCGCGCGCGCCAGGCCCACGCAGGCAGCGGCAATGCTGATCCGTCCTGCTCCGAGCGCGGCGAGAGCAACTTTCAGCCCCTGCCCCTCCTCGCCCAGCCGGTTCTCGGCCGGGACCCGGGCATCCTCGAAGACGAGCTCGTAACCGGTGGTTCCCCGGATCCCCATCTTCCGTTCCCTGGTCCCTAGCCGAAAGCCTTCCGTTTCCCGCTCGACCACGAACGCGGTGATCCCCTCCTTGCCCCTGGCGCGGTCGACGGTTGCGAAGACGACGAAGATGCCCGCGTCGCCGCCATTGGTGATCCAGATCTTCGTGCCGGTGAGTCGGTAGTGGTCGGCATCGCGGACCGCGGCGAGCGATAGGGCGGCGGCATCGGACCCCGCCTGTGGCTCGGTGAGCGCAAACGCGCCGAGCTCTCGACCCGCGGTCATCGGCGGCAGGAAGCGCTGCTTCTGGGCATCGGTCCCGAAGGTGATGATCGGGAGCTGGGCCAGGATGTGGACCGAGAGCGAGACGGCCATCGCCATCTCGGCTGCCGCGACCTCCTCGATCGCGAGGACCCAGGCGAAGCTGCCCATCCCGGCCCCGCCGTACTCCTCGGGCGACGGCAGTCCGGTGAGACCCAGGGCGGCCGCGCGCTCGAAGAGGCCGCGGTCATAGCGCTCCTCCTCGTCGCGCTGGGCGGCCGTCGGAGCCAGCTCGGACTGTGCCCACGCGCGCACCGTGTCACGAACCTGGCGCTCCTCCACGGTGAGCGCAAAGGGGTCACGCTGTGCCACCTCGGTCGTCACCCGGCCTTCTTCCCCCGCTCGTCGTACGTGTAGAAGCCTCGTCCGGTCTTACGCCCCAGGTGGCCGGCGCTGACCATCTGTCGCAGCAACGGGGCGGCGCGGAACTTCGGGTCACCGAAACCCCGGTAGAGCACGTCCATCACCCCGAGCATCACGTCGTTCCCGATGAAGTCGCTCAGCTCGAGCGGTCCCATCGGGTGGTTCAGCCCGAGCTTCGCCCCGGTGTCGATATCCTCTGCGCTCCCCGTCGACTCCATCAGGGCGAAGACGGCCTCGTTGATGAACGGGCCGAGCATCCGGTTCACCAGGAAGCCGGGATAGTCCTTGCTCTCGATCACCGTCTTGCCCAGCTCCCCGGCGAAGGCGCGGCAGGCCTGGTAGGTCTCCTCGTTCGTCTCCAGCCCGCGGATGATCTCGATCAGCTTCATGACCTGGACCGGGCTGAAGAAATGCAGGCCCACGAATCGGTCCGGCCGGTCCGTGGCGGTCGCCAGGCTGGTGATGCTGATGCTGCTGGTGTTCGTCGCGAAGATGGCCCCGACGTCGGCGCTTTCGGTCAGCCTCGCCCAGGTCTCGCGCTTGACCGATTCGTCCTCGAATACCGCCTCGATCAGCAGGTCGTGGCCTCCGGCACCCTCTGTCCCCTCTGCCGTCGCGACGCGGGCGAGCGTCTCGTCAGCGGCCGCCTGGTCGAGCCTGCCCTTCTTGACCTGGCGTTTCAGGTTCTCCGCGATCCGCTGGGCGCCTTGCTCGGCGAGCTCCAGCGTGCGATCCGAGAGTGTGACCCGCTTCCCGGCGGCGGCGCTCACCTGGGCGATTCCGTGCCCCATCAGCCCGGCGCCGACCACAAAGATCCGTTCGATGCCCATGGCCACGAAGCGTACCAGCCGCCGACTGCGGTACGGCTGCGGATCAGCGGTCGAGGAGCCTTTCCGCCGCCGATGCTGGGTCGAGCTCGCGGTGGACGACCTCCTCGACGACCGCATCCCATTCGGCACGTGATGCGGCGCGTCGGGCGGCCAGGTCGGCGAGCGCCCGGCGGACCTGGTGGCGGGCCCGCTCGCGCCCGTGCTCGGGATCCTGCACATCACGTCGATGAGCCTCGATCGCGTCGATCAGCGCGGGTACTCCGTCACCGCTGGGTGCGGTCGTCATGACGATCTTCGGCGGCTGGCGCCGCACCCGGCCACCGGCCGTCGACATCATGGCCCGCAGCTGACGCGCGGCCTGCTGAGCGCCGGGCCGATCCGCCTTGTTGACCGCGATCACGTCGGCGACCTCGAGGAGGCCGGCCTTGATCGCCTGCACCTCGTCGCCCATCTCCGGCACCTCGACCACCACGGTCGTCTCGGCGAGCCGCGCGATCTCGACCTCCGACTGGCCGGCACCAACGGTCTCGATCAGAATCGGATCGAACCCGGCGGCGTCGAGTGCCGCGGCGGCGATCCAGGTCGTGGCAGCCAGCCCGCCGAGCTCACCGCGGCTGGCCATGGAGCGCATGAAGACGTCACGGTCCGCCGCGTGCTCCATCATCCGGACCCGGTCTCCCATGATCGCGCCGCCGGTGTAGGGCGACGAGGGGTCGACCGCGAGGACGCCGACCCGGCGGCCGCGGCGACGCCACTCCCCGATAAGCGCGTTGACGAGCGTCGACTTTCCGCTCCCCGGAGGGCCCGTGATGCCGACCAGGTGCGCCCCGTGGCCGGCGGCGAAGAGACGCGGCAGCAGCGGTCGCAGCTCCGGGTCAGCGCCCTCGATCGCGGTCAGCAGGCGCGCGAGGGGCCGGCGCTCCCCGGTCTGCACGGCCTCCACCAGTGCCGGAAGATCGGTCACGGGGTCATGCGCGGCGCCGGGCGTGCTCCCGGAAGTAACGCGCGATCTGACCGATGCTGGTGCCTGGGCCGAAGATCTCGTGGATGCCCGCCTGCTTCAGCGTGGCGACGTCTGCATCGGGGATGATCCCTCCCGCAGCAATCAGCACGTCGTCCATGCCCCGCTGGCGAACGAGCTCCACCACCCGCGGAAGAAGCGCCATGTGCGCGCCGGAAAGGATCGACATGCCGACCACGTCGACGTCCTCCTGCTCGGCCGCGTCGGCGATCATCTCGGGGGTCTGGCGCAGGCCCGTATAGATCACCTCGAAGCCCTCGTCGCGCAGGCCGCGAGCGAGCACCTTTGCCCCGCGATCGTGCCCATCGAGGCCGGGCTTGGCGATCAGGACGCGGATCGGGGTCGTGCGTTCATCGGACATTGGCGCGCCGATTCTAGACCGATGCCAATGCCACGCGCGGCGGTGCTCACCCCCCGGCGATCTCGTCGATCTGCCCTGCCAGCCGCAGGTCCCGACGGGTGAGGCCGCCGGCGTCGTGGCTGGTCAGGGTGAGCGTCACGCGGTTGTAGTTCCGGATGCAGATGTCCGGATGGTGGTTGGCGGCCTCGGCCGCCGCAGCGACGCGATTCACGAGGGCCACGGCTTCCGCGAAGTCGGCCAGCTTGAGGGTTCGCGTGATCGTCTCACCCTCGCGTTGCCACGACGTCAGCCCGGCGAGGCCAGCCGCAATCTCCCCATCGTGCAGGCGCGCCACGCCGGTCTCCCTACTCCGAGCTCCGACCGATGAAGGTCAGGAACTCGCCACGGGTCTTTGCATCCTGGCGGAAGCGGCCCAGCATCGAGGAGGTGACCATGGTCGCCTGCTGCTTCCGCACTCCGCGCATCATGGTGCACAGGTGCGAGGCCTCGACCACGCAGCCGACCCCCTTCGGCTCCAGCCGCTCCATGAGGAAGTCCGCAACCTGCACCGTCAGGCGCTCCTGCACCTGCAGCCGGTGGGCGTACATGTCGACAATGCGCGGGATCTTCGACAGACCGATCACCCTGCCGCGCGGCAGATAGCCGACGTGCGCCCGACCGTAGAAGGGGAGCAGGTGGTGCTCGCACAGCGAGAAGAACTCGATGTCGCGGACCACGACCATCTCGTCGTAGTCGACCTCGAAGCAGGCGCCATTGATGAGCCGATCCGGATCGGCCTGGTAGCCGGCCGTCAGTTCGCTGTACATGCGCCGGACGCGCTCCGGGGTGCCCGCCAGCCCATCGCGTGACGGGTCCTCCCCGATCTCCGCGAGGAGGGTGCGAACGGCAGCCTCGAGGTCGCCCCCGAGCAGGTCAGTGGTACCCATGGGCGGAAATGATACGTCCATCCCGCCCATGCGCCCTGTGCGCGCGGTACACTCATAGTTGCCCGTCCGACGCCTACTCATGACCCGAGCGCCGCCATGATCATCCACTCACAACAGTCTCGAACCCGCCGCCTCGGCATTCCGGGCTTTGCACCGGGCGACCGCTGGCCGACCCTCCTGGCCGGGCGGCTGGACGACGGTTACCACTATTTACGCAACGTGACCTCTGCCGGCGTGCCTCCCATCCACGCGGTCGTCGTCGGACCGGGCGGCACCTGGACCCTGCGCTTCGAGGATGAGCGCGGGAGCTTCCGAAAGCGGAACGGCCACTGGTACCGCTGGAACGGATCGACCGAGTCGTGGGTGCCATGGGAAGCGCAATCGGTGACCGAGGCGCGCCTGGCGGGACATCGGCTCCTTCTCTACCTGGAGCGGGCCGGCCTGCAGACGCCGGTCGAGGCGTGCCTGGTCGTCTCGAGCCCAGCGCAGGTCAGCTGGGAGCCTGATCAGCGCCCGGGAGTCCACATTCAGCACGATCCGACGGAGCTTGCGAAGCGCATCGCCCGGGACGAGTTGCTCAGCCCGTCTCAGGTGGATCGGATCGTGGCTCTGCTCGATCCCCGGCAGCCGATACGTCAGCTGGCGCCCTCGACCCAGGGCTGAGCCAGGCAAACAGCAGTACCACGGCGCCGCCGGCCAACCATCCCGCCACTACATCGGTCGGGAAGTGCGCTCCGAGGTAGACGCGCGAGATTCCGATCAGCGCCACCAGGCACCCGGCGGCCACAACGGCGGCCACCTTGATTCCGCGGGGCGCGCCGCTGCGTGCGACGAGGAGAGCGGCGATCCCATAGCCGACCGTGCTGAGCCCGGCGTGGCCCGAGGGGAAGCTGAACCCGTGCTCGGTGACGATCGGCTGGATCAGGTCGGGGCGGGTCCGTTCGATGAGCCCCTTGGTGAGCTCGTTGACGAGCGCGGCGAGGCCGATCGTCGCGGCCGCTGCGATCCCGGTCCGTGGCCGGCGGGCGAGGAGCTCGGCGAGCAGCAGCACGATGGCGAGGATCGTCATGGCGATCGTTGACCCGAGCTCGGTGAGCTGACGCAGCCAGGCCAGGGGAGCGACCAGCGCGGGGTCGCGCACCGCCCGAATGAGAGCGACGTCGATCGGATCGGTGACGTGGTTGGTGACCAGCAGCGCGAGCCCGGCGACGAGCAGCACTGCGAGAGCGGCGAGCAGCGGAGCAACGAGGCGGGTGGGCATCGGTCGGAGGAGTCTACGGCGGCCGGGCTATGATCGGCTGCCGATGCTCCCGCCAACCGCCATCCATGAGCCGATGGATGTTCGCCGCAGCCCGGCCACGTCGGGCGCCATGCGAGCCGCGGTGGTCGCGGGTCTCTCGCTCGCCCTGCTCTGCGTCGCCTGGATGCTGCCCGTCATGGCGATCGTGGTGGTATGGCCGCTCCTGTATCTCCTGCCCGGCTGGGCGATCGTGGCGCTCGCGCGTCCGCGGATCGAGGCGCCCGGCCGCCTAGGCCTCTCGATCGTCATCTCGGTCCTGCTGAGCAGCCACCTGGTCTGGTGGCTCTCGCTCGTTAGCGGCGGGTATGGGCG
>JALYTG010000004.1 GCA_030854405.1 Chloroflexota bacterium
GACGATTCCAAGCGAATAGACGTCGGAGGCACCGGTCACGTTGTCGCCCCGCGCCTGCTCTGGGCTGAAGTAGTGGACGGAGCCCAGCGTCGTGCCGGTGACCGTCATCGATGCCTCGCTCACCGCGCGGGCGATCCCGAAGTCGGTCACCTTGACCGTCTTATCGCTGTCGGTGATCAGGATGTTGCCCGGCTTCACATCGCGGTGGACGATCCCGCGCCGATGCGCCGCCTCAAGCGCAGAGGCGACCTCGGCCGCGACGCGCACGGCGTCGTTGATCGACAGCCGCCCGCGGTCGCGCAGGATCGCGGCCAGATCCTCGCCGTCGACCAGCTGCATGACGATGAACTGGGCGGCATCGACCGGATCGGTCCCGTAGTCGTAGACGCTCACGATATTGGGGTGCGCGAGCTGGCCCGCGGAGCGGGCCTCCTGCTTGAAGCGCGCGGTGAACCCCGGATCGGCGCCGAACTGCGGCCTCAGCAGCTTCACGGCCACTTCACGATCGAGCTGCTCGTCGATCGCGCGCCAGAGGGTCGCCATGCCGCCCTCGCCGAGGGGCGCAATGAGTCGGTATCGGCCGCCGATCAGCCTCCCGATCATCTCCATCTTCGGCCTTCCCTCCGTGGGGCCTCGTTTGCGGCGCTCAGTCTCGCAGGTCGAGGCTCCGGATGTAGCCACGGAACTCGTCGGCCTCGTCCGACTCGAGTGCCACGGCAAGGTTGGCCTTGAGCCAGCCGAGCCGGGTCCCGGCGTCGTGTCGCACGCCCTCGAACTGGTAGCCGAAGACCGGCTGCTCGTGGATCAGTGCCCGGATCGCATCGGTCAGCTGAATCTCGCCGCCTGTGCCCCGGGGCGTCTGCTCGAGCATGTCGAAGATCTTCGGCGTGAGCACGTACCGGCCGAGGACGGCCATGTCGGAGGGGGCGTCGGCGACCGATGGCTTTTCGACCAGGTCTCCGATCTCGTAGAGCCGACCCTCCTCGTGGACCGGATCGATGATTCCGTAGCGGCTCACGTCGCTGCGAGGCACCTTCTGGACCGCAATCACGGATCCGCGGTGCGCCTGATGGGCGTCGATCAGCTGCTTCGTGACCGGGTCGCCAGAGCGGTTGATCATGACGTCGTCAGAGAGGATCACGGCGAACGGTTCGTCGCCGACGAGCTCCTTGGCCATTAGTACCGCGTGGCCCAGGCCGAGCTGCTCCTTCTGGTGGACGAAGGCGATCGGCCCGATCTCGCTGATGCGTCGGACCTGGCGCAGCATCTCGATGTCGCCGCGCTCCTCCAGCCAGCGGTCGAGCTCCGGCGTCGAGTCGAAGTGGTCCTCGATCGCGCTCCGCCCGCTGGCGATCACGATCACGATCTGCTCGATCCCCGACGCCACCGCCTCCTCAACGGCGTACTGGATGATCGGTCGGTCGACGAGCGGGATCATCTCTTTGGGGATCGCCTTTGTCGCCGGGAGGAAGCGGGTTCCGAAGCCTGCGGCCGGCAGGACGGCTTTTCTGACGCGCGCGGTGATGGTGAGTATCTCCTTGCTCGTTTGGCTCACGAAGGCGGCGCGACCGGAGAGCGTCTCTCGGCGCCGCAGGCGATGCCTGACCGGGGAAGCCAGTATACCAACCGGAGCGCCGGGCTCCCCCAAAACGGTCTGGCGCTACAATCGGCGCGCCGCGGTATCGGTGATGCAGTCCGCGCGCCAGAGCTCCTGAGGACCAGCATGAAGCGGCTCATTCGCACCTTCGCCGGGCCCAGCCGCGACCCGCGGATGATGGCCTACATCAGTCGTCCCCTTCCTCGCGATCTCCCTGACGAGCAGGTGGTCGCCGCCCTCGATATCGCGCTCGACCAGAACCCCGACCCCGCCTATCTGCCCGAGACCCTGCCGGCCGCCCTGCGACAGGTGACCGGACGCGACTTCGAGGTCCTGGACCGATCCACGCGCGACGTCACGGGTGCGTTCGGCAAGACGCAGGTGATGATCCGAGACGGGGACGTGGGCCGGTGGCCAGGTTATGCGGCGATGTCGTACCCCCTGATCGCCCCATCCGCAAAGGCGGAGGAGACGCGCGCCGCCATCGCGGCCCAGGACTCCGATGGGGAAGCTCCCCCCGCCCGCAAGCCGGGCTGGGAGCCGCCACCGCCCGTCGACCCGCAGCGCTGATGGGTCGCCAGAACATCCCGCGCGACCAGTGGCTGGAGATCGGCGCCGAGTGCCCGCGCTGCGGCGAGCAGATCACCGAGCAGATGGTCTACTCGTGGCGGCCCGTCCCCGAGGACCCAAAGCTCCTGCTGCTCTTCTGCGAGAACTGCGGCGACCGCGTGGAGATCAACCACATCTAGGCCCGTCTATCGCTTGACGCCAAGAGCGACCGCCGCGCACACTTCGGCCGCGAAAACCGGCGCCCGCCCCGGGCCCCTGCAGTGGTGAAGTTGGACCTCATCGTTCGCAACGCGCGGCTCCATCCGACGCATGGCGCCAGCCCTGAGCCGGTCGACGTCGGCATTGCCGACGGGCGGTTCGCGGCGATCCGCGGCCGCGGTGAGCTGAAGGGCGACGGCGGACAGGAGCTCGACGCCGAGGGCTCGCTCGTCTCGCCGCCGCTCGTCGACCCGCATGTGCATCTTGACGCGGCGCTCACCGTGGGAGAACCCCGCTACAACGAGTCGGGAACGCTGATCGAGGGGATCCTGACCTGGGCCGAGCGCAAGCCGTCGCTCACGGCCGATGACGTCAAGCGCCGCGCTCGGGAGGCGATCCATTGGGAGGTGGCCCAGGGGACCGGCCTGATTCGGTCGCACGTCGACGTCTGTGATCCGAGTCTCACCGCGCTGCGAGCCCTGCTCGAGCTGCGGGTCGAGGTGAGGGACCTCGTCGACCTGCGCCTCATCGCGTTCCCGCAGGATGGGATCCTTTCGTTTCCCGACGGCGAGGAGCTGATGCGCGAAGCGATGCGCCTTGGCTGCGACGTGATCGGCGGTATCCCGCACTACGAGTGGACGCGGGAGGACGGCGTCGCCGAGGTGAACTTCATCTTCGACCTGGCGCGTGAGACGGGCAGACCGATCGACCTGCACTGTGACGAGACCGACGATCCGGAGTCCCGCTTCCTGGAGGTGGTCGCCGCACGCTCGATCCGAGACGGGATGCAGGGCCGCGTGGTGGCCGGCCACACCACGGCGATGGCCTCCTACAACGATGCCTACGCCTTCAAGCTGTTCCAGATCCTGCGTCGCGCAGGCGTAACGATCGTCGCCAACGCGCTCGACAATATCGTGCTCCAGGGCCGCTTCGACAGCTATCCGAAGCGGCGTGGCATGACGCGCGTCAAGGAGCTCGATGCGGCGGGCATCAACGTGGCCTGCGGCCACGACTCGATCATGGACCCGTGGTATCCCCTCGGCCGCGGCTCCATGCTCGACGCGCTCTCGATGCTGGTCCACGTCGGTCAGATGACCGGGCGCTCGGAGCTTTTCCGCGCGTACGAGATGATCACCGGCAATGCGGCGCGAGCGGCCGAGATCGACAGCTGGAACCTCGAGCAGGGGTCTCCCGCCAATTTCGTCGTCTTCGACTGCAGCGACGAGGCCGAGGCGATCAGGCTCCGTCCCGCGGCGCGCTGGGTGGTTCGTAACGGGCGCGTCGTGGCCGAAACGGTGCCGGCCGCATCGGTCATTCACGCGGACGGGGGTAGCCAGGCGGTCTCATTCGTCAAGCCAATTCAACCGTAGGAGGAGTTCCGATGGCGGTAGACGCTCTGCCCCGAGAGGGGATGCCGACCCATTCCGGAGACATGTCAATCGAAGCGCGCGGGCTTGATCCGATTCCGGCCCATGCCCGCTATGGCTCACCGGGCCGGATCTTCACCGTCTGGTTCACCCCCAACCTGGTCCCGGCGGCCTTCTTCGTCGGCACCCTGGCGGCTGCCGGCTTCCTGCAGGTCGGGTTCGTCACCGGCCTCCTGGCGATCATCGTCGGCAACCTGATCGGTTCGGCAGTGGTCGGCATCCTGGGAACCATGGGCCCGGCCACGGGCATGGCCCAGATGCCGCTGGCCCGGCTGGCCTACGGCAAGAGCATCGTGGTTCCCGGGATCCTCAACTGGCTCAGCTGCATCGGCTGGGATGGCATCAACTCCGTCTTCGGCGCCGCTGCCCTCACGCTGCTGACCGGCATGCCATTCGTCGTCTCGCTGACCATCATCGTCATCTTCCAGTCGGCCCTCGGGGTCATCGGCTACGAGGCGATCCACACCTTCGAGAAGTACATGGCCCTGGCGTTGGGGGCGATGTTCGTGGTCCTCACCGTCGCGATCCTCGGCCAGGCAAGCACCGGGCGAACGGACGGCTTCACCGGCCCCGACCAGCTTGGCGCCTTCGTGCTCTTCAGCACCATCTGCGCGAGCTTCGTGCTTGCCTGGTCGCTGTACGCATCGGACTACAGCCGCTACCTGCCGGTCGATACTTCGCGCTGGGGCATCTTCTGGGCCACCGTGGCGGGACTCACGCTCTCGGCCGGCTGGATCGAGGCCCTCGGGCTCATGGTCGCCGATAAATCGACCGGCCCGTCGGTCAACACGATCCGGGACATCCTGGGCGGAGGCGTGCTGGGCGCGCTGGCGATGGTGGCGATCGCCGTGGGCACGGTAGCAGTCAATGCCATCAACGACTACACGGGCTCACTCTCGCTGCAGGCGGCGGGGGTACGCATCCCACGCATCGTCTCGGCGCTGATCGTGGCGATCCTGGGCTTCTTCTTCACCCTGTACCTGAACTCGGGCGACCTGGCCACCAACTTCGAGAACTACCTGCTCTTCATCAGTTACTGGATCGCGCCGTGGGCGGCGGTCGTGCTGGTCGACTGGTCGCAGCGTCGAAAGCCGGTCGACGTGACCCGCCTTGTCCATTTCGGGGATCTGCCATCGGGCACGCTTGCGCTCGTGTCGCTGCTGGTCGGCTTCATCGTCTCGCTGCCGTTCCAGCAGTCCGTCGTCGGCGAGGAGATCCGCAAGGCCACCGGCCTGCCGATCAACGCGATCAGTGACGACGTCCTGCATTACGCCGACTTTGCCTACATCGTCGGGTTCATCGTCGCTGCACTCGTGTACTGGATCGGGTCGCGGATCGTGTCGCCGGAGCCGGCGGACGAGTATCCCTCGGGGGCCTAGCGGTTCGAGCGGCTCGCGTCTGGGGGGCGGCGCGAACCGCCTCGCCGTTCGCATCGGTCGTGTGCCCCCAAGGGGATTCGAACCCCTGATCTCCACCTTGAAAGGGTGGCGTCCTAGGCCTCTAGACGATGGGGGCGCCGGGTCGCGCGGCCATCGTACCAATCGGAGGCAGGCCGGGCCGGCGCGAGATCAGCGGATGTAGAAGAGGAGGACGATCACAACCGCCCCGGCCAGTGCGGCCGCGGCGAAGATGATCATGATGCCGCCCCCCAGCGCGATCGCCATCGAGCGTCCCGGATAGCCACGGCGCGCGGCGCGCATTCCCCAGATCCAGCCCTGAGCGAAAAGGAACGTGCCCACCAGCGCGGCGATGAGAACGCTGGCCAGCATGGCCAGGATGGAGAGCTGCGAGTCCCGACCAAGCAGCGCGAGCGCTGACAGCGCACCGGCGATGAGAAGCGCGACCACGCTGATCACCACATTGCGCAGCAAGGGATGCATGGCCGGCCATTCTAGGACGGCAGGCCGGTATGCAACTTGCATCCCCGCCCACGACGATCCGAGGTACCGAGGCTGGCAGGAGGTACGGAGGTGGCTGAGCGCAGCGACGCCGAGCCGGAGCGCGGCGGGCCCGCACAGAACGGCGGGATGAGCGTGCGAGAGGCGGGTCGCAAGGGCGGCAAGACGACCCGTGCCCGCTACGGCGCGCAGTTCTTCCAGGAGATCGGTCAAAAAGGGGGGAGGACGGTCAGCGAGCGGTACTCAAGGGAGCACTTCCGCGAGATCGGCCGCAAGGGTGGTCGCCGCGTGGCGGAGCTGATCGCGCGCGCCAAGCGGCTCGACGCTCACCAGCCGGTGGAGTAGCGCTCCTCTCGCCACGGGTCGGCGCTGTTGCTATAGCCGTTCTGCTCCCAGAAGCCAAGCCGATCCTCGGCGCTGAACTCGATCCCGCGCAGCCACTTCGCGCTCTTCCAGAAGTACTTGCCGGGCACGATCGCTCTCAGCGGGTACCCGTGCTCGGCAGCCAGCGGCTCTCCCGCGTAGTTCCAGGCGAGCATGCATTGCGGGCTCGCGGTCGTCTCGATCGGCACATTGGCGGCGTAGCCCGCCTCCGAGTGGAAGATGACGAAGCGCGCGCTCGGCTTGGGCCGCGCCACCTCCACGACATGGCTGAACGGCACGCCGTCCCAGGTCGTGTCGAGCTTCGACCAGCGGGTCACGCAGTGGATGTCGAGGGTGACCTGGGTCGTGGGCAGGGCGCGGAACTCGGCCCAGGTGAGGCTCAGCGGCTGCTCGACCTCGCCGAAGACACGAAACGCCCAGCCCGAGAGATCACCGTATTCGGGCACGCGGCCGAAATGGAGGACCGGGAACTTCTCGGTCAGCACCTGTCCCGGCGGAATGCGGTTCGCGACCTCAGGCGGTGGCTTCTTCGACCAGGGAAATGTCACGAGCGTAGCGTGCGACTGACCGATCCGTCGGTCAAGGTTTTTCTGGCGCCGTCAACGAATCTGACAACAACCGGCGGTCGACCGCCGGATAGACTCGGCAACCCATGGCCTCTTCGCCCTTCTCACGCTTCGCCGACGCCGCCGATGCCGTGTCCGCCACCCGCAGCAAGCTCCGCAAGCGCGACCTCCTGGCCGCCTACCTGCGCGACCTGACCGATGCCGACCTCCCGCTAGCCTGCACCTTCTTCGCCGGTCGCCCACTCGCCGATCCGGGTGACCGCCTGGGCCTGGGCTGGGTCCAGCAGAGCGCAGCGCTGGCCGCGGCGAGCGGTGCCGACGAGCGGGCAATGGGCGAGTCCTATCAGCGGTGGTCGGATTTCGGTGATGTCGCCGCCGAGCTGCTCGATCGCGCTCCGAGGGGAGAACGGCTTGCGTTGGCGGGCGTGCATGCGGCCTTTCGTGCGATGGCGGCCTCGGGGGGCGCGGAGGAACGCACCGCGCTGATGGCTTCGCTCTTCGAACGAGCAAGCGCGACAGAGGCCCGCTACCTGGCGCGCATCGCCGGCCGCGAGATGCGCATCGGCCTGCGCGAGGGGTTGCTGGAGGAGGCGATCGCGGCCGCCTTCGAGGCCGATATCTCCGCCGTGCGCCGCGCACACATGCTGGTCGCCGACCCGGGCGAGGCCGCGCTACTGGCACGTCGTGGCGAGCTGGCGGAGGCCGCGCTGCACGTCGGCCGGCCGATCCGCTTCATGCTCGCCACACCGGTCGCGGACGCGGACGAGGTCGTGCGGCGCGTTGGGCACGAGGCGTGGATCGAGGACAAGTACGACGGGATCCGCGCCCAGCTGCACTGCACTAGCGGCGAGATCCACCTCTACAGCCGCGACCTCAACGAGATCGGCGGCTCGTTTCCCGAGATCGTGGAGGCGGCAGGCACGCTCGACGAGACGCTCGTCGTCGATGGCGAGCTGGTTCCCTATCGCGAAGGATCGGTTCTCGACTTCGCCAGCCTCCAGACGCGGCTTGGCCGCGTGCGGCCCTCAGCGGAGCTGCTTGCCACGGTTCCGGTCGTGCTGGTCGCTTTCGATCTCCTGCACGGTCGGGGGCGCGACCTGCTCGAGACGCCCCTGCGGGAGCGACGTGCCCGGCTGGAGGCGCTCCGCCTTCCCGATCGAACTGGGGAGAGATTCCTCTACTCGAACCTCGCCACCGCGCGCAGCGCGGCTGAAGTCGATGCCCATTTCGACGACGCGAGGAATCGGCACAACGAGGGACTGATGATCAAGGACCCGGACTCGGCCTACCAGCCGGGCCGTCGTGGGCTCGGCTGGCTCAAGCTGAAGCGGGCACTGGCGACCCTCGACTGCGTGGTCGTTGGGGTGGAGTGGGGGCATGGAAAGCGCCACGGCGTCCTCAGCGACTACACGTTCGCGGTCCGTTCGGAAGACCGGCTGCTGACGATCGGCAAGGCCTATACCGGCCTCACGGACGCCGAGATCGCCACAATGACCGAGCATTTTCGATCGATCACGCTGCGCGACTTCGGGCGCCATCGGACTGTCGCTCCCGAGGTCGTGGTCGAGATCGCGTTCGACCGCATCCAGCGCTCGACGCGTCATAACTCCGGCTTCGCACTGCGCTTTCCCCGAATCGTGAGAATCCGGGATGACAAGACGCCCGCCGAGATCGACGAGCTGGCGACCGTCGAGAAGCTCTTCGCCGCCCAGGCGACCGGTCGGATCCTGCTGGCCCGGGGAGCGCGCGGCGAGACAGAGCGGATCGCCGCAGTCGGGAGGATGGAGGAATGAGCTTGGTGAGCTTCGGACGAGATAGGTTCGGTCCGGAAGAATTGACGCTCGCTAGGCCACTGTTAGCATCCGACCATGGACCTCTTCAGCGGAGACTCACCCGACGGAAATCCGGCGCGTTCGGTCCACGTGCAGCTCTTCACCGCTGCGTATCGGGTTTCCGGCACGACCCTGACGCGCTTCTCTCGGGTCACCGATATCGTCAATCTGCAGCCCACCACTCACCTCGTGGTGGAGGCCGCGACCGTCACCGAGTACGGCGACCCGGCGGGCAGCATTCCCGTCCCGCATGCGCTGGTCGCGATCGATGAGGTTCTCTTCCTGATTGTCACCGAGACCGATGCTGACGCACGACCCGAGATGCGCATCTCGAAGCGTCCGGTCCGGGCGCAGGTCGCCCTGCCGCCCTTCCGTCTGCTCGGCACAGTGCACGTCGCGCAGGGGAGCCGGCCCGCCGATGGCCTGCTGAATGTTTCCGACCGTTTCGTCCCGATGACCGACGTCAGCGTCAGCTGCACTGCGCATCCCGAGATCCGCGTCAGCGCGCCAGCGGTAGCACTCCAGCGGACCATGGCCCACGTGATCGTGGTCGAGGACGACGAGCAGCGCCACGAGCTGCTGTCCGACGTCCTGGACGAGCGATCGGCCAAGGCCTGGCTGCGGCCCGAGCCCGTGGTAGGGAGCCCGCGGTAGGGATTAGCCTCCGGCAGCCGACTCCGAGGCGACAGCCGGGGCGACACCGACGAGCGCCGCGGCGCTCGCAGCGCGTCTGATCACGCGCATAGGATCGCGCCGGTCGCTGCTAGAGTCGTCCTGTGCCCCACGAGATCCTCGCCACCTTCGCCGACCTGAGCGTGATGAGCGTCGAGGTCGTGACGGGGTCCGGCCACGAGCTGCTGCTCGATGCGGGGGGCGACGAGGGCGAAGGTGGCGGACCCGGACCCAAGGAAGCGTTGCTGGCGGCGCTCGCCGCCTGCACGTCGATGGACGTCGCGACCATTCTCCGCAAGAAGCGGCAACGGCCGACCAGCTACCAGATCGCGGTGAGCGGCGACTCCGCGACGGAGCACCCAAGGGTGTTCGTGCGCATCAGCGTCGAGCATCGGGTCAGCGGAGCGGTCGAGGTCGAGGCGCTGCGTCGGTCAATCGAGCTCTCAGCCACCCGTTACTGCCCGGTGAGCGCCATGCTCTCGGCGAGCGTGAGGATCGAGCATCGCTATCGGCTGCTGCGCGAGGGAGAGCCGGCGCGAAGCGAGCTGGTGGTGGTCACCGGGCCGCGCTGACGTCCTCACGACGCCGAGCGGAGATCTCGGGCGTCGTGGAGCGCCTCGCCGACCGCCGAGGCGAACGCCTCGATGTCGAAGGGCTTGGCCACGACCGGTCCCATCGGCGCCAGCTCGGCCAGGCGTTCGCGGCTGGCGGCGCTGACGATCACGACCGGGATCCCCGGCCACGCGCGGCGCAGCAGCTCGGTGATGTCGCCGCCGTCGCCGTCCGGAAGCATGACGTCGACCACCAGCAGGTGCGGCAGGGCCACGTCCATCAGGTCGCCGAGCTCGACGATGCGGGAGCAGGTGATGACGCTGAATCCCTCATCGCGCAGTATGTCCGCCTCGAGGGCTGCGATATCAGGATCATCCTCGAGCACGTAGGCGCGGAGGCGGTCGGTCATGGCGGGCTGTTCGGCCGCGATATCGGTCTCATTCACGAGCGCCACTTTGGGCCGGATATGCCGAGGACGGCAATGGCCGCATCGGTCAGGCGGTTGGTACCTCCGGCGGACCGGTCGTGCGTGGGGATCTCTTGCGCCGCCGTTGTATAGTCACCGCCCGCGGCCGGTCCAGGGCACGAAGCACGCAGGAGACAAATGGCACGATCGATGTGGCGGGGGGCGATCCAGTTCGGGCTGGTCACCATCCCGGTAAAGCTCTACCTGGCGACGGAGCAGGGCGGGATCGGCTTCAACCTGCTGCACGCGAGCTGCCTGAGCCGGATCCAGATGAAGGTCTACTGCCCGTACCACGACGAGATCATCCCGCGCAGCGAGACGGTGCGCGGCTATGAGTGGAGCAAGGGCAAGTACGTGGTTGTCACCGAGGACGACCTCGACGCCGTCCCGCTCAAGACGCTTCGCGCCATCGAGATCGAGATGTTTGTTGACGCACGCCGCGACGCTCACGGCGCGCAGTTTGTCAAACAGGCCTACTACCTTGAGCCGGAGCAGATCGGCACCAAGGCCTTCTACCTGCTCAAGTCGGTCCTCGCCGAGCAGGGTAAGAGCGCAATCTGCAAGATCGTGCTCAAGGATCGGGAGCAGCTGGCCGCGCTCAACCCATATGCCACCACGATGCTCCTCACCACCCTGCACTGGCCCGATGAGGTGCGAGCCATCGACGACCTCACCCTCCCCGAGGACCAGGTCCAGATCAAGCCCGCCGAGAAGAAGATGGCCGAGCAGCTGGTCGCCTCGATGACCGGCGACTTCAGCGCCGATGCGTACCGCGACGACTATCGCCAGGCGCTGATGGCGGTCATCGAACGCAAAGTCGCCGGCGAGACACCGGAGCCGGCGCAACGCGTCGAAGCGACGAATATCGCCGATCTGATGGCTGCCCTCGAAGCCTCCGTGGCCGCCGCCCGCGACGCTCGCGCAGTCACCGCGGAGTCGGAAGAGGCGCCGCGCCGACGGCGGAAGACCGCCTAGCCGAGCGCGTGCCGGACGAGCAGCTTCCGCTCTCGATCCCTTCCGATTCCGGCCGCCGCCTCCCGGCGCGCGTGGCGCCGATGCAGCCGGGGGCCGTGGACGCCCCGTTCGACGATCCGGAGTATCTCTTCGAGCCGTGGTGGCCTGGGTTGCGGGCGATCGCCTTCGTCGAGGCGGGGAGGCTGCGCCTCCAGGCCCATGGGCTGAGCGACGCGCTGGCCGCGTTCCCAGAGCTGAACGAGCTCCCTCTCCAGCTGCTCGCCGACGGGGTGGTGCTGGATGGGACCCTCCTGGTCCTCGACCGGGGCGGTAGTCCACATGGCGGTCTTCTCCGCGGACGGCTGGAGAATGGGCGGCGCAGCGGGCGTCCGGCGTACGTTGCCAGCGACCTGATCTGGTGCGACGCCGCCTCATGGGCGCGGCGGCCATATCGGGCGCGGAGGCAGCGGCTTCAGGAGATCCTGCCGGACGGTGACCGGGCCACCGTGGGCCATGGCTACCGCGGCGAGGGGACCCTGCTGGCCGAGGCGCTCGCCCGCATCGGGCTCGATGGCCTCTCCGCGCGGAGGCTGGACGCCCGCTATCGGGCCGGGGCATCAGGCGAAGCCTGGCTCCGAGCCCCGATCGTACCGGCGCCCGCCCGCGGGCGTCCCAGCCTGTCTCTCATCCAGCGCCTCCCGCTCGAGCTTTAGGGCCGGGGCAGCAACCGGTCGAGTGTCCACGGCCAAGGCCGGTCAGGCAGCAGGTGTTCCGCCGACGCGACCAGCCCGTCACGCGGATAGGCGCGGAAGGTAGCGATGTCGAAGATCAGGCCGGGCGCCCGCGGCGCTGCGGTTGAGAATGGGCCGTTATGCAGCACCTCCGCGACCGCGACGGTGTGGGTCGCGTCCTCCCCCCAGTGCCGGCGCAGCAGCGCGGCAAGATCCCAGACGACGACCGAAGTTGGCTGCTGGTCGATCGTGGAAGCGAGCGCCGCCTCCGCGGCCGTCCGATCGCCGGCCACTGCGAGCGCCAGGGCGTGCACCAGCGGCTCTCGGTAGTCCTGTGGATCGATGATCTCGCCGTTCGCGCGTCGGGCGATCAGCACGTTCAGCTCGCTCTCGGTAACGTCCTGCTCGGCGACCTTCTCATCACCGACGGCCACCCGGCGCGGCCATTCGACCACGATCGCGGTGTTGAGGTTCGTCAGCAGCGAGAGACGATATGCGCGATCGGCGTCGTCGCGCCGGCCGATGCGGTCGTAGACCAGCGCGGCGTTGATCAGCTCGCGGCCGCCGAGAGTGGCAGTCGCCACCGCACGGTCGGCGGCATCTCCCGCGCAGCGCCTATCGCCTGCCCTTTGGCAGAGGATCGCGAGGTTGGTCCAGGCCAGCGCGTCGCCGGCATTCAGCTCCACCGCGCGCTCGGCCGCCGAGCGCGCCAGCTCGGGCCGTCCGGCGGAGTCGGCTGCCACTGTCAGCGCCTTGGGCGTGGCGGGGTGCCATGGATCGAGCTGCTCCGAACGGACCAGCCACGCGGTCGCAGACTGCCACTCCCGGCCGTTGGCGGCATCGGTCCCCACTCGGTAGGCGAGGGCGGCCGCATCGCCGGCAAACATCGCCAGCAGGACTGCGGCAGCGGCGACCGCGCCGGCCAATGCGAACGGGACCGCGATCCGCGGACGATGCCACGAGACCGCACCGGCGTCGGCCAGCGCCACCGCCGCGAGCAGCACGACCAGGAGGTTGAAGTTCGGCAGGAAGGTGAGGTCTTCGAAGAGGCCGGCCACCGCGAACCCGGCAAGCGTCGCGAAAGCGACCCGTCCGGCGTTCGAGCGCGATCGCCACGGACCGGCCAGCACAACGAACGTGACCAGCAGCACGGCGGCCAGCAGGAGCCCCAGCAGGCCGGCATCGCCCAGTACGCCCAGCGCCAGATCGTGAGAATGGGGTTGCCTGACCGGGAAGGTCAGGTCCGGCGCCGCCGCCTGGCGGGCGAATGGCATCGTCCCAGGTCCGATCCCGAACAGCGGGTTCGCGCTCCAGGCGGCGATCGTGTCGCGCCACAGGTAGCCGCGGTACACCAGCGAGCTGATCGCGGTCAGCCGCGGTGCGATGAAGAGTGCCCCGACCCCCAGGCCGGCCGCGGCGACGAGCGCGATCGCAGCATGGCGAATGGTCCAGCGATCAGGCGGGCGCAGACGTCGCGCCTGCGGGGCGAGCAGGACGAAGGCGGCCGCCGCAATCGCAAGCCAGGCTGACCGCGACCCGGAGAGCAGGGTGAGCGGAATCCCGACCGCCAGTAGGCCAATCTGAAGCCAGCGACGAAGCGTCGGCCGGTCGATCAGCAGCGTGAGCGCCATCGCGGCCAGAATCACGAACGGAGGCACCGCGACGGATCCGAACGGACTCACCTCGCTCGGCACCCTGACTGGGGGCAGCAGGCCCGGCCCGCCGGCAAGGTACCAGTTCAGCCGACGCATCAGCATGGCCACGAGATCGCCGGCGCCGAGCGCCAGAATCGGAAGCGCGACCACGGCGGCGGTCAGGCTGGGGCGGTGCCGCACCGCCACCAGCGCGACGGGCAGCATTGCGGCGGTCGCCACGATCGCCGCGAGGGCGCGGACGGCGAGCCCACGATTCTCCCCCAGCAGGGTAGCGACCCCGAAGGCGATCAGCAGCAGCAGGATCGCAAGATCGAGGCGCGTGCGCGGTAGCTCGCGGCCGGCGAAGCCAAATGCGAGCAGCCCGGCGATGGCGGCGATGGCCGCGAGATGCAAGCCGAACTGATAGCGCGGGTCCCAGAGGGCACCATCCCAACCCACGTAGCCGAAGACGGCCAGACCGAGGGCGACGGCAAGCGCCCCGGCCAGGCCGAGGCGCGCTGCGCCGCCGGGGCGGGTCATCCCGCCCGTGCTCCGGCGCCTGCGATGCGCCGGGTGGCGTGCTCGAGCTTCGTGAGCGGGTCGGGAGCCAGCCCGGGCTCTGCCAGGAGGGCCGCGGCGACCGCCACAAGCTCGTCCTCGCGTGCGGTGCTTGCGTGCTCGAGCTCAACGACCAGCAACCGTCCGAGCGACTCTCCTCCCGGATCGAGCACGTCGACCTCGTCCAGGCTGAGCGTCGCGACTCGGTGCCCGTCGACGACCACCGGGCGCTCGGTCCGCCGCTGGTTCAGATGCAGGCGCTCCTCGAGACGGGCGCCACCGGTCAGCTCCTGCAGCCGATCGAGCGCTTCGCTCGGAGGCCACGCGTCCGGCACGATCTCGGCGGTGGCCGGCCCTTCGATCTCCGGGCGGCGGTGCAGCCCGGACTGATCGCCAGGGCTCGCCTTGGCTGCCCCCTTCAGCGAGAGGATCGTTCGATCGGCGCGAGTCCGCAGCCGACATGCCCACCCCCCGGCGGCAAGCCGCCGATCGGCCGTGTCGAGGTAACGATCCAGTTCCTGGGCCACGGTGGCTTCACCGAGACGCCCCGGGCCGAGGTGGTCGATCTTCGCCAGCCGATGCAGCACGAGCTGATCGACCGCTCGGAACTTTGACTCGACCTCAGTCGACATAGCGCCCAGCCGCGGCAGCCACGGAGCGCGCGACTGAGTCCCGCAGCTCGGGCGGCTCGAGCACCTCGACCGATTCGCCCCACGACATGACCCAGGGCCGGATCTCGACGATCCCTGCCACCGTCACCGTCAGCTCGACGCCGCCATCGGAAAGCTCGACGAGCTCTTGCGACCGGTGCCAGACCGACTCGCGCACCCGGTGCGCCACATCCCGGTCGAAGCGGAGCCGGATCCGGGCCGTCGGGGTTGTGTCGGACGACCAGATCCCCCACGAGTGGGCAAGCCATCGATCCGGGTCGAAGTCGGAGGGAATCTCATAACGGTCCGTGCTGAGGGTCGACGACCGGATCCGCTCCACCTTGTAGGTCCGCATGGCATCGGCCGGCTCATCATGTCCGATCAGGTAGACGTTCCGACTGGCGGCGTCGGGCTCCAGCAGATACGGCCGCACACGCGTTCGCTTTCGGTCGGCGCCTGCCGCCTCGTAATCGATCTGGACCACGCGACCCTCGGCCCAGCCGCGCGCCACTGTGGCGAAGTTGCGCATGAACGGCTCGTTGCGGCCATGCTCACCGACCGAGAGCATGGTGGCCGCGACGTGGCGGGCGATCGGCTGAGGCAGCAGATCGGCCAGCTTCGTGAAGGCGCTCACCACTGCAGCGTCGTACTCATCGGACCAGCGCGCGATGAGGCGGGCGGCCAGGAAGAGGATGATCGCCTCGGGCACCGACAGGCGCAGCGGCGGCAGGAAGTACTTGCGGTCGATGCCGTAGCGACCGCGTCCGGCCTGGAAGACCGGTACCCCGAGCTCCTCGTCGAGAGCTCTGATGTCCCGGTAGACGGTCCGGGTCGTCATGCCAGTCAGCCTGGCGATCTCGGCGACGGGCACGCCAGCGTCGGTGCTGCCCCTCGAGTACAGGATCGACGCAACGCTCAGGAGCCGCGCCAGCCGGTCACGCTTCCGGGCGCGCCGGTCGTCCCGTTCGTCCCAGTCGCTGGGCTCCTCCAGATCCGCCATGGACCGATCATACCGGCCGTCGCCGGATGACGGCCCGATGAGCTCTAGGTCAAGTACAGGAAGGCGATGGCAAGGATCAGATAGACCGAGACGAGCTGAATCCCCTCGACCCAGTTGGAGCGGCCGTCGAGGGCGATGTAGGCGGCAATGAAGGTCGCGGCCGCAACCGCGACCACCTCGAGCGGCGTGAACACGAGCGTGAGCGGATGGCCCACCACGAGACTGAAGAAGACGAGAACGGGCGCCGCAAAGAGGGCGATCTGGGTCGCGCTGCCCAGCGAGGTGATCAGGCTGAAGTCCATCTTGTTCTTGAATGCCAGCGTCACGCCAACGATGTGCTCCGCGAGGTTGCCGATGATCGGGATCAGGATCATGCCGATGAAGAGCTTGCTGACTCCCAGCGCGGCGACCGTCGGCTCAAGGGTGTGCACCAAGACCTCGCTCACCCCTGTCAGCGCCGCGGCGGATACCAGGAGCACTGCGATCGAGCGCCGCGGGCTCCACTCTGGGGCGACCTCCTCTTCCGCGTGCCCGCCCGGTGCGTCCGGGGAGCTGAAGAAGAAATAGGTCTGTGCCGCGTAGGTGGCGATCAGCACGATCGCCACCCCGACGCTGAGGGACTCGATCTGCGAGAACCCGTGCTCTCCGGCGCTGGTCTGGGCTCCGCCTCCGATCACAAACGCGAAGGTGGCTGGCACGACCAGCCCGATGGTGGCAAGAATCAGCGAGGCGGCATTCATGCCGGTCAGCTGCGCGTCGAAACGCTGTATGCCGTTCTTCAGCCCTCCAACGACGAGCGAGGCGCCGAGCACCAGCAACAGGTTGCCGACGATCGAGCCGGTGATCGACACCTGCACCACCTCGATCTCCCCCGCCGTGATCAGGAAGCCGGCAATGATGATCTCGCCGATATTGCCGACCGTGGCGTTCATGATCCCGCCGATGCGTGGCCCCGCCGCCGCACCGAGCTGCTCGGTGGCATGGCCCAGGACAGACGCGAGGGCCAGGATCGTCACCGCGCTCAGGCCAAAGGTGAGGGTCGCGTCTGCCCCCAGAACACGAAGCGCCAGGGTCACGATGGTACCCACGACCGAGATGGCGTAGGCCGCGGTCATCAGCATCGCCCGCTCGGCGCCTAGCCGCTCGGAGCCGGAACCGGAGACGGGCTCACCGTCTCCAACGGCGATCGGCTCGGAACAGGGGTGGGCGTCGGCGGCGCCTCTCCGGGAAGAGCCGCGATGACCGCCCGGTTGACGCGGTCATCGACCCCGATCAGCAAAAAGACGTACTGGTCCGCAGCCCAGGCGTAGATCATTGTTCCGGCGGCGGTGGCGTTGTCCTCGGGCCGGACCCAGACGAGATGACCGGGGAGCGCAGCCGACCGCCACTTCTCCGGATGGAGGCCGGCGATCCCGACGTATCGACCGATCTCGGCCAGGTGCGGTCGCAGCTCCCTGGTGACGATGGTACGGCCCTCGACTCGCATGGCATACAGGGTGGCACGAGGCCGCAGCACGTAGCCGATCACGAGTGAGTGGAAATAGCCGCCGAGGTCGCCGAACGGCTCGCCGATATCGCCAGGCGTAAGCCCGTACTCGTCGGGTGGCACAACGACGATGGTCGCCCCCGCGGCGCTCCGCGGAATCAACGCGGCCAGGGTCGGATCGGGCTCGTTGGTGTAGCGCGGTGACGGGATCGGAGTGGGTGTCGGCGAAGGGCTGGCGCGCGGCTCCGCGCTCTGGGCCGGGGCGGATGCGCGCGGCGTGCGGAGTGGCTCGGCGGTCGTACAGCCGATCAGGATCACAACGACAACGACCCAAGCCGCGAGCCCTGCAGCCGGACGCGAGCGCGGCAGAGCAGGGTGGCTGGTCGGCATGGGAGGCCCGATGATAGCACCGGCCCCGGGCCGGCAGGCCGCCGATCGGTCAGGCTGCCCCGCGCTCCTCCGTCTCGAGGTCATCGGAGCGCCGTCGGCTTCCCGGGTCACGCCGATCCGCCACCACGACGCCCAGCGCCTCGAGCACGTCGGATCGGATCGGTCCCGCCACGCCGTCGCGCAGTGCGGCGAGGGCTGCCGCTCGTCCGCCTCGGCCGCGGCCGGCGCCGGCGGTCATCTGGTCGTACGCGTTGGCGGCGGCAATGACGTGTGCGCCGATCGGAATCCGGCCTCGTCGCGACCGTGGCTGGCCGGGTCCCGCCGAAAGGGCTTGCTCCCCGCGGATGATGGCCCCGACGCCACGCAGCGAAGGGATCGGCTCCAGCTCCCTCAGTCCGGCCCGCTCGAGCCCGTGCAATCGCGCGCCGAGCTCGATGCTGTGGAGGTCGTCGGCGCTGCAGCCCAATCGCTGTGCGATGCGGCCCGCCAGGCGGCTGACGCGGTCCGAGTGGCCGCGATTCGCCGCGTTGCGGGCATCGAGGGAGCGTGCGACCGAGAGAAGAGCGTCGCGCACCGTCGCCTCGCGCGTATCGGCATTCTGGGTCAGCAGGGTGGCATGCTCGACGATGCGCTCGACCGATGCGGGCTCCTGGCCGCGCATGAGTGCGGCGCGAGCCAGCTGGTCTAGGGTGCCGCGCAGGCCGCGCATCTCGTTCGGCACATTGCTCGCCTGCACCACGCGGTCCTCGCCCGCTTGCTTGCCCGCATAGAGCGCGGCATCGGCCGCGGCGACCAGCTCGCCGCGGTCGCCCGCATCCTCGGGGAACGCGGCGACCCCCACCGTGATCGTGACGGGAGTACGTTCGTTCGCGGTGAGCGATGCGACGGCCCGCCGAACCCGCTCGCCGACCCGGGCTGCGTCTGCCGCGCTCGATCCCGGCAGGATGATCGCGAACTCGTCGCCGCCATAGCGGTAGACGCGATCGTCACTGCGGGCCGCGCCATAGATCGCTGTCGCGGCCGCGTGGATGAGGGCGTCGCCGGCGGGATGACCGTGAGAGTCGTTGAAATCCTTGAATCTGTCGAGGTCCATCATCAGCATGGCGACCCGTCGATCGCGCTCATCGCTCGCCGCCTCGGCCGCGCCAAGCAGCTCGGAGAGGTCGCGCTGGAATGCGCCATGGTTGCTGAGCCCCGACAGCGCATCGGTATCGGCGCGCAGGCTGACGGCGTGGTGCTCGTCGGCATTGCGCAGGGCGATCGACGCCTGACCGGCGAATAGCTTGGCGAGCTCGAAATCAGCCTCCGAGAAGTAGATCTCCTCGTGACCGATGCGGCCGATGTTCATGGCGCCGATCACCTCGCCGTCGGCGATGAGCGGCACGATGATGAGCGCCTCTGGGTCGGGAGGGGTCCCCGGGATCTGGATGCCCCGCGGGTCGCTCAAGGCGTCGTTGACGAGCAGCGCCTCGTGGTGCTCGACCGCCCAGCTGGTGAGGCCGCGACCGATCGGAATCTGGTGTTGCAACACCTCTGCAGCGTGGCGATCGCGCGCCAGGAGCGGATGCAGGAGCCCTGCCTCGCGGTCGAACTGATGAATCACGAGGTTGTCGTACGCCACCACGCTCTTCAGCCCGTCGGCGATCGTCTCGAGGATCTCGGTCGGGTCGAGCGTCGAGAGGAGTCGCTCGTTGATGTCGAGCAGGCGACGTTGGGTGTCTAGCTGGCGCGCGAGCTCGGCCGACTGCGCAGTGAGCTGCTCGTAGGCGGTGGCGTTGGCGAACGCCTGGGCCGCGTAGCCGGCGAAGATCGTCATCGTCTGCACGTCATCGGGCTTGAAGCGGTTGAAGCCAAGCTGCGAGAGGACGATCACGCCCAGGGAGCGCCCTTCGAAGACCATCGGCACCAGCAACATCGACTCGTCGATATCCTCGGTTCCCTCAATCGTCATGCCGCGGTCGTCGTTGAGCGCGTCGTTGATGAGCAGCGCCTCGCCGCTCTCCGCGACCGATCCGGTGAAAGAGCCCTCCCCGATCGGGACCCGGAGGCGCTTCTCGTAGTCACCACCCTCGCCCAGCATGTCCTTGGTGAAGGCGACCGGCTCGCACCAGCCGCTCTCCCAGTCGACGGTGTACACGCGGATATCGTTGTAGTCGGCCAGGATGCTCGCCTCCGCGACGATCGCCTCAGCGATTGCGCGCACGTCGGTCAGCCGGTTCAGGCGGGCCGAGAGGTCCTGGATCGAACCCATCCTCACGGCCTGGTCGGCGACCGAGCGATACAGCCGTGCGTTACTGATGGCGACCGCCGCCTGGCTGGCGAAAGCCTGGACCAGGGCGACCTCCTCGTCCGGCCAGGATCGGTCCGTGAGGTGATAGAGGCCAAGCAGACCGAGCGGCTCCTCATGGACGATCAGCGGTGTCAGGCAGACGGTTCTGATCCCTTCGCGTGCATATGCCAATCGCATCAGACCGCTGCTGTCGTCGGTGCCAGCGTCGCGCATCACATGCGGGCGGCGATCTCGTAGCGCCTGCACCCCGATGGTGTCGCTCTGCCAGGTCAGATTGCTGACCTCGGTCAGGAAGTCTTCGGTGAGCCCTCGCTGTGCGGCCATGGAAAAGGGACGGTCGGTGGCGTCGATCAACCAGAGGCCCGCCTTATCCGCCTCGAAGAGGCCGCGAGTGCGGGCCACCACGTCGTCAAGCACGACCGCCAGGTCGAGCTGTCCAGTCAGCTCTTGCGTCACTCCGCGGAGTGCACGCGCGCGCGTGAGCTCGCGTCGGACTCGCTTCAGGAGGCCGGCGTTGCGCACGGCGGCACCCAGCGCGTGGGCGACGATCTCGAGGAACGGGCGCTGGCCAGCGACGACCATCGTCTCATGGCCCTCCACCAGCAGACAGCCGAGCGGGCCGGTCGCTCCGCGCAGCGGGACGACGACACCGTTGCTCCCCGGCAGCGGTCCGGTCGCGAGCTGCTCGCCGTCCGCTCCGCTGGGGTACTCGAAGACCGGCTCTGGGGGTATGCGATAGCCCGCGTGCGTCTCGAGGCTCAAGATCCCCGAGCTCTCCAGATAGATGGCGGCCCTGTCGAATCCGCAGTCCGCGCGCAGCGCCTCGACGGCGACCCGGCAGACCGCACTGACATTCGAGGAGGCGGCGGCTGTTCGCGCGAGCTTGCCGAGGACCGCGAGGCGGACATCCCGCTCATCGCTGAGGGCGGGTACCGCCACCGGCTCCCCACCCTCCACCAGCAGGCGCTCGAGATCGGCCGGCCGAAAGCGCCGGTCGCCTCGCGCGTTGATGCGGTAGGCGGTCAGGCGCCCGGCCTCGGCCCAGCTCCTGATCGTGTTGGGATGAACGCCGAGACGGGCAGCGGCCTGTGCCACGCTGATGAGCGCATCGTTGCCGGCCCCTCGATCGCGCGGTTGGTTGGCCAAGGTCGGTCCCCGTCTGTCAGGTGCACATCGGAAATGGAAGTTCTGGTAGGTGTGGTGCATCTGATCGTAGAAGTGGCAAGCGGGCGGCACGATGCCCTATTGGTACCAGGCGGGCGGTGAGAAGGTCCGCATCCCAGCGGATCAGCCGGGGCAGGGATCAGTGGAGCAGAGCCCCGGCGACCCCCGCAAGAAGCCCGGCGGCCAGTAGTGACGCGCCGAGGGCGATACCGAGCACACCCATCCCAAGGATTGGCCGATGGCTCCCGCCGAGCAGGCGCATCGCGTCGTCGAGCGCGAGGGCGGAGATCACGTAGCCGCCGGCGGGGGGACGCAGGACGACCTGACCATCCTCTGCACGATGGGCGCGAGCCAGAACCAGGAGCCGATCGGTGACGCTCAGCTGCCGCGAGGTCGAGCGAGCCTCCCGGGGGCGGTCGCCCCGCGCGCTTAGCCGCTCGATTGCGGACCGATGGGGCTCCTGCAGGCCTTCCGGGCTGCCGCTCCAGACATGCGGGATCACGATCAGTGGCTCTCGCGCCTGCGCGGGATCAATTGAGAGCCATCCGGCGTGGTCCCAGAGCTCGAACGAGCGGGTCTCCCGCAGCCGCTCGATGCTGCGCCAGCCGTCGCGTGGAAGCTTGACCTCCACATCCCGATGAAATGCGACGAGCCGCTCCTCCTCCGCGGTGCGGAGCGGGTCGGCGCAGCGCACCCGCCCCGCGACTCGGACCGGCCGAGTCGGTAGCTCGGCCGCGTCGACCAGGTCGCCGACGCGGACCTCGCGAGCCCCGCCCAGCCGTCGGCCGATTCCCATGTGGGCGCCGCTCGTGCGCACCAGCCCGACGCCCATACCGATGAGGAGCAGTCCGGCAAGCACGAGGACCGGGGCTGGAAGCGGGCCGACCGGCATGGCGCCGAAGTATATCGGCCGATAAGTGCGCGGTAAGCGCCCGTCGTTAGGGTGCCCGCAGAACCGGGAGTCGAGTCAGGAGGTCGGCAGCCACCAGATCGCAGCGCACACCTGGACCGCTCGATCAGCCTTGCCTGGAGGATCTCCTCATGCATGCTCCATCCGCGACGACCGGTGCGCCATGCACCGGGCCCCGTCGTGCCATTCAGCGGCTCGTGCCACTCTGCCTGTCCGTGGCTTTCGCCTTCGCCCTGGTCGCCGCCCCGGCCGCAGCCGATCCACCTGCCGAGACTCGCGTCATGACGCCTGATGGCGCCCAACGCGCAGGCCTCTCGGCCGGGCTGACTCGTCGAGAGGTGGGCGGGCAGATTCTGCTCGAGGCCCAGCTGCCGCGGGTGCGTAGCGGAGACGCGGTCTCCGATGCGCTGCGCCTGGTCGCGACCAGCCCGGACGGCACCCAGATCGCCAGCGCCGATCAGATCGGCGGCCTTGCCGCCGCCCTCACCATCCAGCGCCCGGACGGCACAGTCGCAATGCGTGACATGCCCGGGGTGGTGGCCGCGCAGTTCATCGCCCATGGATCGGCGCTGCTCGCGATCGACACGAGGGGCGCGCTCTGGCGGCTCGCCTCCGCAACGGCGCAAGGGACGATCGTTGCGCCTGGCCCGTTTGATGGCCCGATCACCAGAGAGCCGTCGGGCACGGTGCTGCTCCGGCGGGTGAGCTCGGTCGAGGCGCCATTCACCGCGCATCTCGTGCGGTTCGACCCGGCGACCGGAGCGGCCACCCGCCTGGGAGGCGATGATCTGGTCTATTCAGCCCATCTGCTGAGCGATGGAAGCCTTGCGGTCGTGGCTCACCCGATCGGCGGCGCGACCACGGTCAGCCGCCTGGCCAGCGATGGCGCGACCACGCGGATCGCGCAGCTGGAACCGGCCGCCATCGCGGTCGACGTCGCAGCCAACGCCGGAATCGCGTTCGAGGTGGCCGGTGACGGCGTCTACCTTCTGGCGGCGGGCGGCCCGAAGCCGCACCGCCTTGGTCCGGGCCGAGCCCCCATCTTCTCGCCGAACGGGAGGGAGCTCCTTGTTCAGCTCGACGGTGGCATAGCAGTGCTGGATCTCAATGGTTCCGTGCTGGCCCAGATGGACGCGGCGAACGCCGCGTGGATCGCGTGTGGAGAGGGGTGCACGTCATGATCGCGCTGCTGCGCGCCGCTGGGGGCGCGCTGCTGCTCGTCCTGCTGTTGAGCGGAACCGCCAGGGCGGCCGACGATTACACCCTCCCGTTCCATGACCCGAGTGTCGTTTTGAGCTATGGCGTCGACCGCGATCCGCGCCTCTGCGTGCAGGCCGACTGGACGGGACAGATCTGGGTCGACTGCGCCGCTCACTGGGGACGGGTGTACGACAACCACACCGGCATGGACTTCCCGATGGCGGCCTCCTCGGCAGTCGCAGCCGCGCGCGATGGGGTCGTGATCGACCTTGTCGAGGGGTTCGGAACATGGCAGTTCGGCGCGAACGGCAACTACGTGCTGATCGGCCACCCGGACGGCAAACGGACCCTCTACTACCACCTCGCGCAGAACGGGGTGCTGGTCGGCGTCGGTGACCAGGTGACGGCCGGGCAGGTGATCGCTCAGTCCGGCTGCAGCGGAAGGTGCTATGGAGATCACCTCCACTTCGAGCTGCTCGCTCAGCAGAACGGCTGGTGGTTTCCGGCCGATCCGAACTGGGAGCGGCGCTGGACCACCTGGCCAGGGCGCGTCCCGTTCCTTGCGAGTTACTCGCGCGAAAGCAACGGGGGCGCCGAAACCGTCGTCCGCAGCAAGACGATTGCGCATTGGGTTGAGTTTCGGAACGACGGCGGTCGCACGTGGCGCAACGACATCGGCCGGGGCCGGATCCTGCTCGGGACCTGGAACCCCGCCGCGCACGCGAGCGCCTTCCGGGCCTCGGACTGGGGATCGAGCTGGTTCGCGACAAACGTTGATCGCCCCACCGCACCCGGTCAGATCGGTCGCTTCACGTTCGGCCTCTACGGCGGCCCGCCGCCCGGGTCGTACCGCGAGACCTTCAACCTGCTCGCCAACAGCCTCTACTGGTTCGATCACGCCCGCCTCGGTAGCTTCTGGGTACCCATCAACGTCGTCTGGGGGAACCCTCCAACGCCGATAGGCCCCGTTCGCCGGTGAGGCCGGACGACGGGGCCATCCACAGATCGGCAAGGAGGCAACCTATGCTCCGACTTCGCTCGGTTCTTCCGGTTGTGAGCCTCCTGGTCGCGGCTTGCGGCAACACGCCGGCCACGACTCCGGGATCCATGGCGCTCTCCGACCCGCCCGGGGAGGCGTCGACGTTGACGCCCGCCCCGGGCGGCACGGGCCGGCCCGAGAACTCTCCGCGCACGCTGGCGCTCCCTCCCGGCCTGGCCGCCTTTCCGGTGCCACCCGAGGCAAGGGCGATGCCGCTCCCGGGGGGCAGCCTACTGGTCGCCAGGTGGGCGGTCGAGCCGGGCTCGGGCGCATACCGCTTCTTCCGGGACGCGCTCCCGGCGGCCGGGTACTCGATCACGTGGTTGGGACCCGGCGACAGCGTGGCGATCCTGCGCTTCGAAGACCGGACCGGGGGCGCCTGGCAGATCGATATCCACGGTGATCTCGAGTCGGCGGTCCTCGATCTTGGACCTGAGCACCCCTGAGGGGCCGCGCCGCGCCGATGGCGCCCGGCATGCCATTCGGCCCACCGTCGCACGGCGTGCTAGGCTCATCGGCGAATCGTCGATGAACGACAGGGGAGCGCGCGAGCGCTGAGAGTGCGGCACCACCGCAGACCCTCGAACCTGATCTGGGTCATGCCAGCGCAGGGAGTCGGTTTGAACCGCTGCGACGTGCTCCCCGACAGCGAAGGGGCGCGCCGAAGTCGTGAAGGCCGTGGTCGTGGCCGATGGAGAGCCTGGGGCGCTCGACGCGCGCCACCTGGCCGATGCCGATCTGATTGTTGCCGCCGACGGCGGAGCCGGTTGGCTCGTGGACCAGCAGGTCGCGCCTCACGTGCTGGTTGGCGATCTCGACTCGATCGAAGCGGGCCACCTTCACACGCTCGAGACGGCCGGCGTGACCATCGAGCGGCATCCCGTCGACAAGGACCGGTCCGACGCGCATCTGGCGGTGGCAAGAGCCGTTGCCGCCGGGGCGCACCAGGTGATCGTCGTCGGGGCGCTCGCCGGCGCGCGTCTCGACCACCAGCTGTCGAATCTGCTCATGCTGGCCGATCCGAGCTGGGGATCGGTCGACGTGCGCGTCGTGCGGGACGAGACGACCGTGCGCGCAGTGAGCGGCGGCGGGCGCCTGACCCTGAACGGAGCTTCCGGGGACATCGTGACCCTGCTGGCGATTGGCGATGCGCACGGCGTGAGGACGGAGGGGCTCTCCTACCCGCTCGTCGACGAGACGCTGCGAATGGGCGAGTCGCGCGGCCTCAGCAACGTCATCGTGGGTGCCCCGGCATCGGTCCGGCTCGAGGCGGGGACGCTCCTCGTCGTGGAAATCAGCAGCGAGGAGTGAGATGAGCATCTCGAAGCAGACTTCAGAATCCGGCGCGACGCCCAGCCTGCCGGTGGTCCGCTGGCGCACCGTCGATATCGTGGTGGCTGCGGTGATCGCGGTGGCGTTCGGCGCGGTCTTTCAGGCTTGGAACCTGTTTTGGGAAGGGGCTCGCCCGGCCTTCCTCGCTTTCCCTCCGCTGCAGGGGTTCATGTACGGGGTGTGGATGATTCCGGGCGTGGTGGTGCCACTCGTGGTGCGGCGACCGGGTGCTGCGCTGCTCGGCGAGGCGGTGGCGGCGAGCGCATCGGCCCTGTTCGGCGCGCCGTGGGGACTCCTCACCATCGTCTATGGGGTGATGCAGGGCGCTGCAGCCGAGCTGATCTTCGCCTTCGGCCTGTACCGGCGGTGGGGACTGGCCTCCGCCATCTTGGCCGCGGCGGCGGCCGGCGCGGCGGCCAGCCTGCTCGACGTGGCGGTCTACTACCCGGAATGGGCGCCTGCTTGGCAGCTCGCGTACGCGGCTCTCGTGATCCCGAGCTCCGCCGCGATCGGCGGGATCGGCTCGTGGATCCTGGTGCGATCCCTTGCGCAGACGGGCGTCCTGAGCGGCTTTCCTTCGGGTCGCGACCAGCGCGAGGTGTGAGCCGAGGCGCTCAACCTGCCCGGGGCAGCTCGATGGCTCCACCACAGGCCGCCATCGAGGCGCGCGGCTGGGGCTGGCGGCATGCAGGGCGGCGGGACTGGGCGGTCCGAGGGCTTGACCTGCGGATCGAGGCGGGCGAGCGCGTATTGCTGCTGGGAGGCTCGGGGGCTGGCAAGTCGACCCTGCTGCTCGGCATCGCCGGGCTGCTCGACGCGTCGGGAGGTGGCGAGCAGGAGGGGATCCTGCAGGTCGACGGCGGGACGCCGCGCCTGGCGCGCGAGCGGACCGGGATCCTATTCCAGGACCCGGAGGCCCAGCTGGTGATGGGCCGGGCCGGCGATGACGTCGCCTTCGGGCTCGAGAACCAATGCCTGCCGACCGATGCGATCTGGGGACGTGTCGACGCCGCCCTTGCCGCCGTCGGCTTCCGCTATCGCCGCCAACGGTCGACCAATGCCCTCTCGGGCGGCGAGCAGCAGCGTCTGGCGCTGGCCGGCGTCCTGGCACTCCGTCCGGCGCTGCTGCTGCTCGACGAGCCGACGGCGAACCTCGATCCCGGCGCCGCGGGAGCGATCCGCGAGGTGATCGGCGCGCTGGTCGGGCGCCTCGCCATGACCCTTCTGCTGGTCGAGCATCGCGTCGGGGAGTGGCTGCCGCTCGTTGACCGGGTGGTCGTGATTGAGCCTGGGGCCGGTGTGAAGGCTGAGGGTCCACCGCACGAGCTCTTCGCCCGCTTTGGCGATGAGCTGGCTGCAGCGGGGGTGTGGGTCCCCGACCGACCCGTCGCGCCGCCGCCCACCCGAACGCGCGAGACCCCGGAGACGATGATCCTTGGCGACCAGGTCGGCTTCAGCTATCCAGGCAGCTCCGCGCCTGCCCTCGCGGGCGTCGACCTGCGACTTCGCTCGTCCGAGGCGCTGGCGGTCGTCGGTCCCAACGGATCGGGTAAGTCGACGCTGGCGCTGCTCCTCGCAGGCCTACTCGCGCCGACCTCGGGCAGTGTGCGCGCGGGCGAGGCGCTCGCCCCCGGACGCGGCCACGAGCGGATCGCTCGCTGGCCTGCGCGCGAGCTGGTGAAACGCATCGGAACCGTCTTCCAGGACCCCGAGCATCAGTTCCTGACCCGCCGGGTCATTGACGAGCTGCTGCTGGGGCCTCATCGGGCGGGGATCGAGCCGAGCCTTGCGCGCCATCGGGCCGACGAGCTGCTGGCCCGGCTGCGCCTATCGCATCTGGCCCACGCGAACCCGTTTACCCTCTCCGGCGGGGAGAAGCGACGCCTCTCCGTGGCCACCGCGCTCGCCACCGCACCGCTCGTGCTGGTGCTCGACGAGCCGACCTTCGGCCAGGACCGACGCACCTCGAGCGAGCTGTTGGACCTGCTTGCCACGCTGCGGGACGAGGGCCGGGCGATCTGTTTCGTCACCCATGACCGTGACTTCGCCCACGCGCTCGCCGACCGAACTCTCCACCTGGCGGTCCCGTGAAACTCTTCACGCCGCTGGTTCCGGACCCGGATGCCGTGCTGGCACGGTCGAACCCGCTCGCCAAGCTCGGCGCAGCTCTGTTGCTGATGGCGGTCCTCTTCGTATCGGCCGATCTGCTCACGCCTGTGGTCGTGCTCGCCGGCCTCCTCCCAATGCTGCCGCTCACCGGCCTGGCGCCCCGGGTGATCCTGGCACGGACGTGGCCGCTCCTGCTGGTCGCCGTCTCGGTCGGAGTGCTGAACCCCCTCTTCGCGCCCGAGCAGGCCGGCACGCTGCTGCACATCGGTCCCGTCACGGTGGGCGGACAGAACCTGGTCAACGGCCTCGCCCTGGGTCTGCGCCTGCTCACGATTGCCGGCGTCGGGGTGGTGACCCTGGCAACGACCGAGCCGACCGACCTGGCCGACGCGCTCGTCCAGCAGCTGCACCTGTCTCCGCGCTTCGCGGTCGGGGCGCTGGCCGCGCTTCGGCTGCTTCCGATCCTCGCCGACGAGTGGCAGATCATCCGCCTGGCGCGGCGTGCCCGCGGTGTCGATGCCGGGCGCTCGCCGCTTGCCGCCGTGAGCATCTTCTTCGGTGAGCTGCTGACCCTGCTCGTGTCGGCGATCAGGCGCGGAACTCGGCTGGCGCTGGCCATGGAGGCACGCGGGCTCGGCAGCCGTCCGTGCCGAGGCGTGGCCCGTCCTCAACGCCTGCGTGCCGCCGACTGGCTGCTGATCGTGGCGTCGGCCCTCCTCGCCGCGGGGGCGGTCGGTGCCGGCCTGGCGGCCGGAACGCACCGCTTCGTCTTCGCCTGATCGGAAGCTTGCTCAGTCTCCGAGGAACGGCCCCGAGTCCCCGAGGAAAGGCCCCACCCACGTCGGATCATGGGCCGCACCGACGTATCGCACCGGATCGAAGGGCGCCAGCGGCAGTGTCCGCGCCTCGCCCGAGCTGATCAGCTCGGAGAGCAGCACGCCGAGGATCGGAGCGTAGGGGTGGCCATGGCCTGTCAGTCCGCAGGCGAGAAAGGCGCCCGGGATGGGGGTGCCATCCGCGGCGGGCAACGGTCCCGCCATCGGGATCTCCTGCGACGCGAAGTCGAGGAGCCCGCTCCAGGCGCGAACGACGTGAGCGTCGGCGAGGGCCGGGTAGAGGCGGGCGAGCAACCCGGCGAGAAGCGGCGGAACCTGAGGTGAGACGTTCATCAGATAGCAGCCGATGCCCATACCTGCGTCTGCGATCGCGTACCCGCCGATCAGCACCTCCCCGGTGCGCATCTGCCGCCAGTACTCGTTGCATTGGTTCGTCTCGAAGCCGGGCCCCAGCAGCGGCGGCAGTGGTTCGGTCACCAGCGCGTGCTCGCGGATCGGCGTCAGGTTGGCGGCGATCGACGGGACGAGCGCGGGAGTCCACGCGTTGGTCGCCAGCAGGACGGCCCCCGCGCTGACGGCCCCGTGGGAAGTGGCGACCCCGGCCGCGCGTCCCGACCGCAGCAGGAGCTCCTCGACACGGACCCCGCTGACGACACGCGCCCCCTTTGCGGCCGCCCCCTCGAACAGGCTGTAGACGAGCCGGAACGGGTTCAGCTTCCCGTCGCGCGACGTCCATTTGGCGGACCGAGCCTGCCGGAGGTCCAGTGCCGGAGCCAGCTCGCGGAGGTCGCCCACATCGACGATCTGGACGTCCATGCCGTCGGCCGCCTGCAGCTGCGCCAGGTGGCGCCCGCGCTCCTCTTCGGCTTCGGTCGTAAACAGATCAAGGGAACCGGACCGATCCCACTCGATCCCGCCCGCCAGCGTTGCATGGAGCTCCTCGAGCAGGTCAAGCGAGCGCATCGTGTAGTCGAGGATCGAGCGGCCGCCCGCCGCCTGGACCAGGCCATTGACCTGCTGAAAATGGCTGCCGATCCCGGCCAGCGCCAAGCCCGAATTGCGCCCCGATGCCCCCCATGCCGGAGCGTTCGCTTCGATGACGAGCGGCCGCATGCCGGCCAGCGCCAGGCGATACGCGGCGGTGGCGCCGACCATGCCGCCGCCCACCACCACCACTTCGGCGCTGGCGGGCAGCTCCGCAGCCGGGTCCGGGATGAACGGGACCGGCTCGGGTGGCGGCGCGAATTGCGGCCCGGTGTGGGTCATGCCTCGCGGAGTGTACCCTCGCCGCATGGCAGGCTCAGAGGAGGTGCGCTTTCTCGCCGGCGACGCGATGTTGGCTGGAACGCTCCAGGTCCCTGACGGAGCAGACAGGTTCCCGAGCGTCCTCCTCTTGCCTTCGTACCTTGCCCGTGATCGGGACGGCAGCTGGGACCGGGGCGGTCACCCGGCGTGGTTCCTGCCCGGTGGCCAGGCCGGTCTGCTGTCGCGCCTCGCCGCCGCTCTCGCCGAGCGGGGAGTTGCCAGCCTCCGCTACGACAAGCGCGGTTGCGGTCGGTCGGAGGGCGCCTGGGAGAAGAGCGACCTCTTTACACTGATCGACGACGCCCGCGATGCGCTCGGCTGGCTGCGCGGCCGGCGAGACCTCGACCTGCGGCGAACCGGCGTCATCGGTCATGGCGAGGGGGCGGCGATCGGCATCAGCGTTGCCATCGGCGACCCGGTGATTAGCGCGCTCACACTCGTCGCCGGCGCGGCGCGCTCCTGGCGCGACGTGCTTCGCCGCGGGGTCGCGGAGCGCATGCGCACGGAGAGTGATTACGGCCACGCCCTCGTCTCGGCCATCGATCGCGCCGCGGAGGAGCTCATCGAGGCGGCCGATCGGCGCGAGTCCTCGCGCGTGCTGCATGTAAACGGTGCGGGGGCCATCGAGCTGAACCTGGCCGCCTGGGAGCAGGCTATCCACACGCCGCCTCTGGCGTTGGCCAGCATGCTGCATCGGTCGGTCACCCTCGTCCACGCAGAGGCGGACGCCTGGGTCGATGCCGACGAGGGCCGGCTGCTGCATTCGACTCTCGCCGCCGCCGGGAACCGGTCGGAGCTGCGTCTCGTTCCCGGCGCCGGCCATGATCTCGACGAGGCGGGGGGCCAGCTGATCGGTGAGGTGGCGGATGACCTTGCGACTCGCCTGCTACCGCGCGAGCTGCCGCCCGTGCTCTTGGCGATCGAGGAGATGGGCTGAGGTGGGATACGATGCGGCCAGGAGGTGTCCGTGACCCGACTGCAGCCGGGCGAGCCCGCTCCGTCCTTCACGCTCGCAGCCGACGACGGCGGCACCATTTCGAGCGAGCAGCTCGCCGGCCAGCGCTACGTGCTCTATTTCTATCCCAAGGACGACACTCCCGGCTGCACGGCGCAGGCATGCGGCCTGAGGGACAGCTTCGGGCGCGTGACTGCCACAGGGGTGCAGCTCTTCGGCGTCTCCCCGGACAGCGTCGCGAAGCACGTCAGGTTCCGTGAGAAGTACGGCCTTCCGTTTCGCCTGCTCTCCGATCGCGGCCATGAGCTGGCCGAGCAGTTCGGCGTCTGGATCGAGAAGTCATTTGCCGGCCGCTCGTACTTCGGCAACGAACGCAGCACCTTCGTCATCGGCCCCGATGCGAAGATCGAGCGGGTTCTGGCGCAGGTCAAGCCGGCCGAGCACGTCGATCAGCTGATGGCGGCCCTTGGCAGATGAAGCAGGCCGCCATAGTGGCCGCCGCCTGCCTCCTGGTGGTGGCCGCCGTGATGGCCTTCGCCGCGCTGATCGCCCCGATCCGGTAGCTGCGCGACTCCCGTGATCTGGGTCAGCACCGCGATCGTGCTCGTCCTGTGGCTGGTCGGCCTGCTGCTGCGCATCGGTTCGTGGGTGAACCTGCTGCGCGTGGTTGCCGCGGTTCTGCTGGCGGTGCAGTTGATCAACGAGCGAAACAGTCCGCCCGCTGCCTGAGCAAGCACTTGGCACGGCGTGTGCGTTCCCCGGGCGGTGCTGCCCGATCAGGCGGCTTCCACGGAGGGAATAACAAGGGAGGTACATCCAATGCTTTGGACCGTTCTGGTCATCATCCTGGTCCTCTGGCTGCTGGGGCTGCTCGGCGGAATCGGTGGATCGCTGATCCACCTCCTGTTGGTGATCGCGGCCATCGTTCTGCTCTTCCAGCTCCTCTCCGGACGCCGCGCGGTTTAGTCACCGGACCCAAATCAGGCGTTGGCGGGCGCCGATCCGGCCCGGCTGGATCCGGCGTCCGCGTGTGCCGGTCTCGATGGAACCATAGGTCTGGCGGGCTGTTTCTGAGCCTCTCAGTCCGCGACCGCTGAGCTGTCGCGTGCATCGGCTACGCTTGCCGCGGTGCCGCCCATCGAACCGTTTAGCTTCCTCCACACCGGGGACCTTCATCTCGACAGCCCATTCGAGGGGCTGAGTACTGAGGCGCCGCCCGAGGTCCTCGCCCTGCTGCGCAGCGCGACGACCGATGCCTGGCGGGCGGTGGTGCGCGCCGCGATCGAGGCGCGCGTTGACTTCGTGGTCGTCGCTGGGGATGTCTTCGAGGCCGCCAGCCCCACCCTGCTCGGTCAGACGC
>JALYTG010000225.1 GCA_030854405.1 Chloroflexota bacterium
GGGCCGATCCGCTGCTGGCGCGCGTGGCGGCCTACTACCACGACATCGGCAAGATGAAAAACCCGCTCGCGTTCATCGAGAATCAGGCGGGGAGCCACAACGTCCACGATGACCTGGCCGCAGATACCAGCGCGCGGATCATCGCCGGCCACATCCGTGACGGGATCGACCTCGCCTACGAGCACGCCCTGCCGGTCCAGATCACTGGCTTCATCCCGCAGCACCACGGCACGAGCCTGATGAGCTACTTCCACGCCAAAGCGCTGGACGAGGTCGGGGGCAATGACGAGCTTATCGACGAGGCCACGTTCCGTTATCCCGGCCCCAAGCCGCAGAGCCGGGAGGCGGCGATCCTGATGCTCGCCGATGGGGTGGAGGCATCGGTCCGTTCGCTCGACGAGAAGGACGAGCGCTCGATTCGGACCATGGTCGATCGGATCGTGGAGGCGCGACTCGAGGACGGCCAGCTCGACGACGCCGACCTGACCCTGAAGAACATCGCCCAGATCAAGGAGGCCTTCGTTCAGCAGCTGCTGGGCATGTACCACCAGCGGATCAAGTATCCCGACAACGTGGTGCCGCTCGAGCGACGCGAACAGGCCTGACGCGAACGGACCTGACGTCTTGAGTCGAGCGCCCAGGTCGCCTACGATGGCCGGGCGATGGGCTGTACGGTCACGATCCACGACCGGCTGGGGCACGAGCGGCTGGAGCCTGCTCTCGAGCCACTCGCCCTCGAAGATGCGTTCGCGCTGCTCGAGTCAGCGGTCGCCGAAACAGCGCGGGTGGTCGGCCTCACCGGATGCGAGGTTGAGCTGACCCTCTGTGGCGACGCGGAGATGGAGCGCCTGAACTTCGACCATATGGGCGAGCGCGGGCCGACCGACGTCCTCTCATTCCCGCTACACGAGTGGGCGGTCGACGGCACGCTTTCCCACCTGTCCGATGACGACGGCGTCTCCCCGCCGGGACCGATGATGCTCGGCGACCTGGTGATCGACGTCGACCAGGCGGTGCGGCAGGCGGCCGAAGGATCGTGGAGCGTCCTCGAGGAGCTGGTCCTGCTCGCGATTCACGGCACGCTGCACCTGCTCGGCCACGATCACGCGGAGCTGGACGAGGAGGCGACGATGCGCCACGTGGAGCATTCCGTGCTGAGCACCCTCCATCGCAAGCACCACGAGGTCGATTGGCAGCCCGGCTCACTCTTCGACCGCGCCGGGCACGCCGTCATGACGGGGAGCTAAGGGTCTATTTTCTCCAAACGCGGAGGATCGCAGCGAAGGAGTTGATGGCGACATGAAGGTACGGGTTCACGCTGCCAGGCTGCTGTTTTCGGCTGGCATCGCAGTCACGCTCTCGCTCGGCATGCTAGTCGCCGGACAGACGGCACATGCCGCAGGTCCAGCGCCAGTCGGCCTCGGAACCGCCGAGCCTTTCGCCGTCCTGGCCGGCACGCCGGCGGTGACCAATACCGGGCCGACGACCATCACCGGAGATCTTGGTATCCACCCGGCTGCCGCCGTGACGGGCTTCCCGCCCGGAACTGTGAACGGGACGATCCACGCGGCCGACGCTGTCGCGCTGCAGGCCAAGAGCGATCTGGTCATCGCCTATAACGACGCCGCGGGACGAACACCTTTCACAACCGTGGCTGGTGGAACCCTCGGCGGCAAGACCCTCGTCGCCGGCGTCTACAACGCGGGCGGCGTCACGCTCGATCTTACCGGGACGCTCACGCTCGATGGCCAGAACGACCCGAATTCCGTGTGGATCTTCCAGGCGACGTCCGACCTCGTCACTGCGTCGTCGAGTTCCGTCGCCTTCATCAACGGCGCCCAGCCCTGCAACGTCTTCTGGCAGGTCACCAGCTCGGCGACTCTAGGATCGGGCTCAAGATTCGTGGGGACCATCCTGGCGCTCACATCCATCACGATGAACAGCGGCGTAACGTTGAACGGCCGAGCGCTGGCCCGGAACGGCGACGTGACCTTGATAAACGACACAATCACACGGTCGAGGTGCTCGACAACCAACGCAGGGCCCTCGCCGACCGCGACTAGCGGCGTGCCGAATGCGGCAATGAGTCGGCCCGACGATGCTGCTGCCCCGTGGCGGTCACCGTTCGTGGTCATCGGCGTGCTCTTGCTCGTGCTCACGCTCATCACCGTCACGCTCGTGCGACAGGCGCCGAGAAAGGGGTCCTAAGGGCGGTAGCTTGGCACCCTTCCCCCGGCAGCCGCTCTGACGATCATCACGTCGCGCCACTCACCGGTGAGCCGGGTGTGACGGCGATAGACCCCCACCTGACGGAAGCCGCCGCCTTGTGCTGTTGGGGGGCTTGGGTGAACCCTCGTCAGGTCCCCGCAGGGAATCCTAGGACGCGCATCGCTGCGTCTCGAGCTGTCGCGAAGGGGGCGACGGAGTGATAGGCCAGGGCCTGACCGATCGCGCCGCCGAGGAGGACCTGCAGTTGGCGGCCCGACGATTCCGGGTAAGGCAACCCGAGGGTGGCCGCGAGCTCTCCGAGTTGCTCGCCCACGGAGTCGAGGTACCCACGAACGACCCGCAGGGCGGGGTGACTCTGGTCCGTAATCTCGACTGCGGCGTTCAGATACGAGCAGCCACGGAACCCATCAGCTTCGAACCACTCCGCGGCCGCCTCGAACAGTTGGGGGATGACCTCCGCGGGCGATGAGGCTCGGTCCTCGGCAATCCGGCGCACGTCGGTGAACCAATTGGTTCACCGACTGGCTGACCAAGGTTGTGTTGCCCCAACGCAGCCAACCCTGAGCGACCGCCCCTCAGCCCGGCAGATTGCGCGACGCGCGCACGTCCTCCGAAAGAGGGCCGCCCGCATCCAGAATGAGATCGGCGACCAGGTGCGCGGAAGCGGGGCCTGTCGAGATGCCCCAGGGGCCGTGCCCGGCACATACGAACAGCCCCTCAATGTCGGAGACCGGACCGATGAACGGGCGTCCGTCGATCGACTGCGGCCGCGCGCATATGCGGTGCTCCAGGATCTCCGCTGACGAGATCGCCGGCAGAAAGGCCGCGGCGCGACGGACGAGCAGCGCAGCGATCGGCACCGGGGCCGGCTCCGCCGGCAGGAAGGTCGAGCCCAGGCTGCTCACTCCGTTCGCGCTCGACAGGCTGAAGAGCGAGGGCGGCTCTGCGGCAGCGGATGCCGCCGCCCGCGCCGTCGCAGCCGCGGGCCGGTTCACGGCATCGACCTCATCCTCTTCGACGACGTGTCGCGGCGCGCCTTGCAGCCGGAGCTGTACCGTGACGCCCCAGGTGGCACGGATCGGCTCCCACGCGCCGGTCGGGTCGACCAGGTGCGGGGTCCATGGACCAGCGGCGACCAGTACGGCATCGGCGGCGACCCGCGAGCCGTCCGCCAGCACGACTCCAAGCGCACGCCCGCGGCCCAGCCAGGGCCGGGCGCCGACGCCGACCCGCAGGTCGGCTCCGCTTCGCACCGCGAGGGATGCGAACGCGGCGGTGGCGGACGCCGGCGGGATCGGATAGGCGGTCTCCAGGCGGCAGGCCGCAAGGCCCGGCGCGAGCGCGGGCTCCAGGCCCCGAACGTCCTCCACAAAGGTCGGCCGCAGCTCGGGCAGGGCGGTAGCCATGCGCTCGGCCTTGCGTCGGACCGCATCGGCATCACGGTTGAGCAGCAGGAGCCCAGCGGGGACCGACGGCAGCGCAAACCCGAGCCCCTCGGCGGAGAGCGATCTATAGAGGTCGAGCGTCTCGTGATGGAGCGGCGCCACCGCCGGGTCGAACGGATGCTGGACGGCACCCAGGTTGCGTCCTGACGCGCCAGCCCCGATCGCGGTCCGCTCGAACAGGCTGACCGAGGCGCCTCGCTCCGCGAGATGTGCGGCCGCGGCGCAGCCGATGATCCCGCCGCCAATCACGGCGACGTGGAACCTGCTGCCCTTCACCGGCGGCGGAAAGCGATGACTCCGATGATGATGGCGACCACCACGGCGATCACGACGAGGAGCGGAATTGCCAAACTGATCGTTGTCACTGGTATGCCTCCACTGCCGCGCGATTGTGCCACCCGGGGGCTCTGCCACTACCATCGCTGGCGCGATGAAGGTGATCTCCGGCCTGGGGAACCCGGGCGAACGCTATCGG
>JALYTG010000226.1 GCA_030854405.1 Chloroflexota bacterium
CGCCTCCTCGTCACCCAGGAGGTCGATGCGCAGCAGGGCAGTCGCGCGCAGGGAGCGCTCGATCTCGTGGATCGATCCTGAGCGCAGCAGCCGTCCGCGGTCGATGATCCCGACCCCGGTGCACATCTCGGCCAGCTCCGGCAGGATGTGGCTGCTCACCAGGATCGTCTTGCCCATGCCGCGCAGCTCGCGCAGGATCTCGCGCATCTCGACCCGCGCTCGGGGGTCGAGCCCGGATGCCGGCTCGTCGAGGATCAGCACGGCTGGATCGTGCACCAGGGTGTGTGCCAGGCAGAGGCGCTGGCGCATGCCGCGCGAGAGGGTCTCGACGTACGAGCGCCGCTTGTCGGAGAGGCCGACGATTTCCAGCAGCTCGCCGATCATGCCCGCGCGGCGCGCGGCCGGCACGCCGTAGCAACGGGCAAAGAAGTCGAGGTACTCCCACACGCGCAGATCGTCGTAGACGCCGTAGAAGTCGGGCATATAGCCGATCCGGCGCCGGACCTCGATCGGGTGTTCGGTGACCGAGATCCCGCATACGAACGCTTCGCCCGCGGTCGGGGGGAGCAGCGTGGCAAGAATCTTCATGGTGGTCGTCTTGCCAGCTCCGTTCGGCCCCACGAGCCCGAAGATCTCGGCGGGGCCGATGACCAGGTCGATGCCCGCCACCGCCAGCTCGCTGTCGTAGCGCTTGACGAGGCCGCGCGTCTCGATCACCGGTGTCATCTCGTGATCACCCCATCGACCCGCGCGCCCACGAAGATGGTCGTCTGCCCAAATGACCGATCGATGCCGGTGCCGGTGATCCGTAGCTCGATCGTCCCGGCCGAGTCGAGCACCGTGGTCGGGTCTTTGATCTCGAAGCGGCTCGACTTCGACAGATCTCCGAGAGTGACCCACTCGCCGCTGCTGGGATCGCGCACGCTGAGTTTGAACCCGGGCGGCAGGAAGATCCCCGCGTCGGCCTGGTTCCCGAGGATGATGCTCGGGTCGGGAGCGGTCACGAGCGTCACCTTGGTGGGCGCCAGGCCGGATGCCTCGAGCGGCAGTGCCAGGCTGAAGACGACCTCGCCGTTACCGAGGCTGACGAAGCCGGGCTGCTGCACGCTCGCGTCACCAGCCGTCGATACGATCCGCGTCGAGATCTGTGCGGGCTCGATCTTCACCGGACCCGGTCCAAACGTCGGGCGACCAGAGATCACCTCGACGGTCTGGTCGTAGCGCTGGACGATACGACCGTCGACTGTGACCTCGAGCGGCCCCGGATCCGCGCGCCAGCCGAGGACGAATGGCCCGCTGTCGAGGCCGAGCGAGGAGCTGACACCGCCCTTTCCCGGCCATCCGCCGCCGAATCCCACGAGCGAGTCGATCACCGAGCGACGGGCGACGAGCGAACGATCGGACTGCACGCTCGGGTCGAAGTTATTGACGCCGTAGACCTGGTCCGAGACCGACCCGCCGTTCACGTTGGTCAGCGTGCCGCTGAAGTCCTTCGATGCGCCCGGCTTGAGGTTGCCGATCATGGTGCCGGTGGTTTGGCCGATGACGGCGACATCCTCGATCTCGACCGATCCGATATTGGTGACCGTCCCCTCGATCCCGCGCTCGAGCACGCGCCACTTGACCTGCAGGCTGGGCCGGTAGTCGACGACGGCATCGGCCCGCACCGATTGGAATCCAAAGACGCTCACCTCGAGGCCGCGCAGGTGGGCCGGGTTGCCCTGGTCCGTGACGTAGGCCAGCTGGTTGGTCTGCGGCTGTGGCTGGAACTGCGACGTGTTCAGGGTGGCGAGCAGCGCATCGGTCCTGACGGTCAGGTCGTAGGTCGCGCGGTTCGGCGAGAAGAGGCCGGCATAGGCCTCGACCGATGCGGCTGAGCCGCCGGCGGCGACGCGCACGACGTTGATCTGATTAAGGATCACCTCGCTCCCCTTGAGCGAGTTGCCGATCCCGTAGGAGCAGGCTGAGAAGACGATGACCAGCAGCGGGGCGGTCATCCAGGCGAGCTCACGGCGGTCGAAGCGGCGCAGCACGAGGTAGCTGATCGGACCGATCAGGAGGATGTATCCGACGATCACCGCAAGCAGCAGCTCAGCTGGCGGAACGTCGAGCGACGGCAGGCTGGCGAGCGCCTGTGTCATCGAGTTGGCTGCGTCCTGACCCGGGAAGCCGCCCCCAGGGGCAGAGAACTGATCCTCGGGCACGAGACGCGACCAGAGCAGCGGTCCGCCATCCCATGCCCGGAACTGATCCGTGCCCAGGTCGACCGCGAAGTAGAGGACGCGCCCCGCACCGCGGCTGATGGCGGCGAGGAGCGGCTCGCCGCCCTTCCCTTGGAGCGGCGCAAGCACGAACGCGCCAGCGGCCAGCTTCCCAGAGGCGGCCGTCACCTTGCCCGCCGGGACCGCCGCGCCGACCCAGCCGCCGAGGCCGGTGGCCGTGGCGCCATCGACCGCGTGCAGGCCGGAGACGGGGAGCAGGTCGCTGAACGCCTCGCTGCGAGCCTGCCAATCGGGTCCGCCCAGGACAATCAGCTCACCTCCGGCGGCGACCCAGCGCTGCAGGCTGCGGCGTTGGGCGGGGTTGAGCGCGGTGCTGTCGGCGGCCCAGACGATCACTTCAACGCCGGCAAGCGGCTCAGGACGCTCGGGCAGATCGGCCGGGAGGAGCGAGATCGGCTCGGGCAGTCCGGCTCCGCGCGAGAGAAGCTGTGCGCGAAGCGACCCGCCGCCGTCGCCCACGATGACGACCTGCGCCGAGCTGCTGGCGTCGAGCACCTGCAGGGCCGCGTCGGCCTTGGCGAGGACGGTGCCGTGCTGCTCGAAGCGTACCTCGAGCTTTCGCTGGAACGGCTGCGGTCGGACGTAGAGGGTGACCTGCTTGCGTGCTCCGGCGGGAAGCTCGACCGGTCGGCGGGCGGTCCCGTCGCTGGTCGCGGCGACCAGGTTGCCGGCGACAGGCGGGCCGTCGTTGGTCAGCTTCACCGCCACGGCCAGCCAGCCGCCGCTCTGAAAACGCCCTCCCAGGAGCGGTCGGACGTCCAGGCTGACGGGGCTCGCGGCTGCAGTCGCGCCGACCGCGACGAGCATGAGCAGGAGAGCCGACGCGATCGCCGACCGAAGGAGACTCAGGTGCAGGGTGCGATTGGTCATCTGCCTCGCTCGGGTGGCGTCGACGCACGAGAGACGCGCGGGGCCGCGCGGAGGTTGCAGTCGCCTCGCCGCGGAGGTACAGCTCGGGTGTTCATGGTCGGCATCCTACGTGGCGGGACTGCGGCGAGGCTGCGGCGGCCTCCCCGGACGCAGGCTAATGGTCGGACTCAGCTCGGCGTGCGGAGTGTAGGGGCTGACCTGACCCGATGCTATAGTGCCAGCCCCAGTCATCCGTACCCGGTGGGGGTTGCACCGCCGATGGACCCGAGGGAGGGCCAGGGCCTCCCCGACCTCGACCGACATATCGAAGGGCAGCTGCGAGCGCAGGAACAGCAGCTGGTCGCGATGCGGTTTGCGGTTGCCCTTCCGATCGCCGCCTTCCTGATCGCATTCCGCGATTTCGCGCCCGGCTACACGCTCCTGCTTGGGCTGGTCGGGGCGGTGGTCCTCTACAACCTTGCGATCGCCCTGCTGGTGAGCCGCTTCCCGGCGCGCGAGGTGGGGATCGTGGCGACGGCCCTCGACATGGTGGCGGTCACGGTTGCGATCTACCTGGTTCCCGCCGCCACAGACGCGTACCTCTTCTACGGGCTCGTCATCCTGACGGTGGCGCTGCGCTTTGGCCTCGGCGCCTCGATCTGGGTCGCGCTGATCGTGGCCTCCATGTATGTGTCGGTGGTGCTGGCCGCTTCAGGTTCCTCCGCCGCCACCGTGCGCGAGCTGCTCCCGGTGCGCGCCGCCTACCTGATCGGAATCGGCCTCGCCGCCGGCCTCTTCAGCCGCATCGTGATCGGTCGCACGCTGGAGAACGCCCGCCTCCAGGCGCGGCTTGCGCAGGACGCCCGTGAGCGCACGCAGGCGCGCGAGCGCGAGCTGCTCTCCCAGCTGGGACGCGACTTTGCGCAGTCGCTCGAGCGCGAAGCGACGGTCGGCGCCATCGTCGGCGGAGCGTCACCACTGCTCGGCGACGCCACCTGGCTCTACAT
>JALYTG010000059.1 GCA_030854405.1 Chloroflexota bacterium
GCCTGGTCGCCTCCGGGCTTGCGCCGCGCACCGTCGGGGGGCGGCTGACCGGGCGCGTCGTGCTCGATGGCGCCGATATTGCCCCGCGGCCGATCCACGATCTCGCGGGGCAGATCGGAATCGCGTTTCAGAACCCGGCGACGCAGCTTTCCGAGGTGACCGAGACGGTCTTCGAGGAGGTCGCCTTCGGACCGATGAACCTCGGGCGGCCGCTCGAGGAGGTCGTGCAACGCACCTGGTCGGCGCTCCGCTCGCTGCGCATCGAGGAGCTTGCGCAGCGCGACCCAGGGCAGCTCTCGGGTGGGCAGCAGCAGCTGGTCGCCATCGCCGGCCTGCTGGCGATGGGGCCCGCACATCTCGTCCTCGACGAGCCGACTGCCCAGCTCGATCCCGCCGGTACCAAGCTCGTCGGCGACGCGATCGCGCAGCTGGCGGTGGATGGGACTTCGATCCTGCTGGTTGAGCACAAGACCGACCTCCTGGCACGGATCTGCTCGCGGGTCATCGCGCTCGACGCCGGGCGGGTGGCGCTGGAGGGCGACGCGGCCGAGGTTCTGGCCGATCCGCGCCTGCGCGAGCTCGGCGTCTCCGAACCGGCATCGGTCAGGCTGCGACGCCTGGCGGCACTCGCGGGCCTGGACCCGGCGCGCCTCCGGCTCACGGAGGCAGCTGTCTAATGGTCAACCTCACGCTCGAAGGCCTAGTGCACGTTTACCACCAAGAGGTCCGCGCACTCGACGGGGTCGACCTTCACATCGCGTCGGGAGAGCGCGTTGCCCTGGTGGGCCAGAACGGGTCGGGCAAGACGACCCTCGTTCGCCACCTCAACGGGCTGCTGCGGCCAACCTCGGGCCGCGTGCTGGTCGACGGCGCGGATGCGGCGACCCGTACGGTGGCGCAGCTGGCGCGGCGAGTCGGGTTGGTCTTCCAGGATCCCGACCGGCAGATCTTCGGTGCGGCGGTGCGCTCGGAGGTCGAGTTCGGGCCACGCAACCTCGGGCTGCGGGACGCGCAGCTCCAAGAAGCTGTCAACGAGGCGCTCGACGCGGTAGGCCTGGCAGGCGAGGCAAAGACCAATCCCTACGACCTGGGCGCCGCGCGACGCAAGCTGCTGGCACTCGCCTCCGTGCTGGCGATGGGCACGCCGGTCCTCGTGCTCGACGAGCCAACCACCGGCCAGGACCTTCGCGGGGCGGAACGGGTGCGCTCGGTGATCGAGGCGGCAGCATCGGCGGGCCGCACGGTGATCGCGATCAGCCACGACATGGGCTTCGTGGCCGAAGTGTTCGCGCGCGTGGTCGTGATGCACGCTGGCCGTGTCGTGCTCGATGGGCCGCCGGAGCTCGTCTTTGCCGCCTCCAGCTGGGATGCGCTGCGGGCGACGTATCTCGAGCCGCCGCTCGCGGCGGTGGTCGGGGAGCGCCTCGGGCTCGGCTCGACGCCCACCGACGAAGGCCTGATCTACGCGATCTCCAGGAGCTGATAGGTATCGAGCCCGCCGGGTGTGTCGACCCGAATCTGCTCGCCGGCCTTGTGCCCCAGCAGCGCCCTTGCGAGCGGCGAGAGGTTGCTGATGCGACCCTCGCGCGGCGATGCCTCGGGGGCGCCGACGATCGTGAAGCTCATCTCCTCGCCATCCTCCGCCCGGATCTTCACCCGGGACCCGACCGCCACCTCGAGCGAGCCGGCGGCATCGATCAGCTCCGCGGTGCGCAGCTGCTGGGTCAGGGTGGCGATCCGACCCTCGAGAAATGCCTGGTCGTTCTTCGCCTGCTCGTAGTCGGCGTTGTCGGTGATATCGCCGAGCGACTTCGCCTCTCCAATGGCGCGAGCGATGCGCGGCCGCTCGACGTTCACCAGATGCTCGAGGTCGGCCTGCAGCTTGGCGAGCCCTTCCGCGGTCAGGTAGGTCGGCTCGGTCATCTCAGTAATAGCCCGGCGGCGGTGGGAGCGGCTCGCCTTCCGCATCGATCCGCTCGAGCGCAGGCAGCTCGTCGCGGTGGCGTCGAGTGCCGGTCGGGCCCGGAATCGGCCGAGCCATGATCGAGCCGGGCACCTCGTCGAGGCGATCCCCGATCCCGCGCAGCCCGAGGTGCCGAAGGGCCGGCGCGAAGCGATCCGCGAAATCCACGTCGCGCAGCAGGCCGAACACGATCGAGGCGTGCGCGCGCATCAAGACTTGAATCGCCCACGACGCCTCGGCCGGAGAGGTCCGGTTGAGGCCCAGCTGGCGCTCCAGCACGTCGAGCGCCCGATTCACCTCGTCGCGGGTCTCTCGCGTGAAATGCGGCGTGCGGTTCGCCAGAATGCGCGCACGGTAGAGGGCGTCGCGGACGCGGTCGTCGCGGTCGGTCCGCATGAGGGAGGTCATGACCGGAATCTTACGCGCTCAGCACGGCTGGCAGGAGGCGATCGGTCGGGCTGTCGCCGGTGCGACGCGACCGATCGCGGCCGACGAGCGATTCTCCCCGCGCGACACGACCGGTCGGCTGAACTACCCGCGCTGGGATCGGTCCTCCTTTCCGGCTGCCCGGAAAGCCTCCACGCTGCTCCTCGTCTATCCCGGCGACGGTGGCGACCTGACCGTGCCGCTCACGCTGCGGCACGCGGGCCTGCCGGCCCATCCCGGCGAGGTTTCGCTTCCGGGCGGCGCCGTCGATCCAGGCGACGCGAGCCGGGAGGCGGCAGCCCTGCGCGAGGCCCACGAGGAGGTCGGCGTCGACCCTGCCACGGTCCGCATCGCCGGCGCGCTCGACGACATCTGGATCCCTGTCAGCAACTTCGAGCTGCGCCCCTTCGTGGGCACCGCGACTGTCCGCCCCACGCTCGTCCCACAGACCGATGAGGTGGCGGAGATCGTGGAGCTCCCCCTGCGCCTGATCCTGACCGATGCCATCGTCGGCGAGGAGGAGATCAGCGGCGCGAGCTGGGTCCTGCGCGCCGCCGTTTATCGCCACGGCGGGCAGCGGATCTGGGGTGCCACGGCACGCACGCTGGCGATGTTCGCGGCGGTCCTGGCCGAGGCACAGATCAGCGAGTAGCGGTCGTCAGGGTCGAGTGCCCACGCTCGTGTGCGCCGCGGCCAGCAGCGCGAGGAGCTCCCCATGGTGTGGCTCCGGGGCGGCGACGATCGCCACCGTCGCCCCCTTCTTCTGGGGATCCCACCACGGCCCCCCGGAGAGATCGGTCACTCGCGCCCCGCTGCGTTCGGCAATCAGGCCGGCGGCGGCCACGTCCCAGCGCGATAGGCCGCCGTTCTGGATGAAGGCGTCGAAGCGACCGTTGGCCACGTACGCAAGAGACAAGGCGGCGCTGCCCATCCGTCGCGAGATACGAATCTCCTTCGCTACGCGGTGCTCGCGGGCGATCCCGCCCCGGCCGATGATCGCCAGCGCCACCACGAAATCGGAGAGCGCATCCTTCTGGCTGGCCGTCACCTCCTCGCCGTTCAGGCAGGCAGGCCCGTCCATCGTGGCGCTGTACAGGTCATCGCGCGCGGGGTCGAAGATGACGCCAACCGACGGGCCCGCGTCGGTCACGAGGCCGATCGAGACACAGTAGTAAGGGATGCCGTTGGCATAGTTGACGGTCCCATCCAGCGGGTCGATCACCCAGCGCCGGCCCGCGCCGCGCTTGCCGCGCCGGTCGTGGTGGCCTGACTCCTCGGCCAGGATGGCGTCGTCGGGGAAGCGCTCTCGGATCGCATTGACGACGAGCGCCTCGCTGGCGTAATCCGCATCGGTCACGACATCGCGCTTGCTCTTGTAGTCGATCCGTTCCAGGCGCTCGTAGCTGGCGGTCAGCAGGGCCCCGGCGCGCCGCGCCAGGTCGATCGCGAAGGCGAGGTCATTGGCGGTCTCGGAAGGCATCGCATGCGATGCTAGCCGCTGCCGCCCTCCTCCGGCGTCACGCGAGCATGCCGGCGCGGCGCGAATGCATCCTCTGCGCCCTTGCGGCTAGGCTACCGCCATGCCACAGCTCCACCTCCACGCCGAGGTTGGCGACTATGCGCCGCTCGTCCTGCTGCCGGGCGATCCGAACCGGGCGAGGACGATCGCCGCGCGCTTCGACGGCGGAACGGATGGCGGCGTCACGCGCCTGGTCAACAACAATCGCGGCATGCTCGGCTACACAGGCACCTACCAGGGGCGGCCGGTCAGCGTGCAGTCGACCGGGATGGGTACCCCAAGCATGAGCATCGTGGTCGAGGAGCTGATCCGCCTGGGCGCGAAGCAGCTCGTGCGGGTGGGGACGTGTGGCGGCATCGCCCCGGCGCTGAAGACGGGCGACCTGGTGATCGCCTCCTCTGCTGCCCCGGTCGACGGCGCCACGCAGACCTACCTCCACCGTGAGGCCTATGCCCCGACCGCCGATTTCGCGCTGACCCATTGGCTCTACCACGCCGCGGAGGAGGCCGGCATCCCGACCAGGGTCGGCCAGGTCGCATCGGTCGACATCTTCTACAACCCCGATGCCGACTACGCCCAGCGCTGGCGGGACCGCGGCGTGCTGGCCTTCGAGATGGAGGCCTCCGCGCTCTTCTACCTTGCCGCGCGGGCCGGCGTGCAGGCTGCCTGCCTCCTCGTCGTCAGCGACGTGCTGAGCGAGGAGGTGACCTCCGAGGAGAGCTACCTCTCGCCCGACGAGCTGGCGGCCGCCGTCGACCGCATGACCGAGGTGGCCCTGCGGGTCGGCCTCCGCTGAGCGTCAGCATCGGCCCTGCTGCGCGCTCGGTGTAGACTCGAAAGGCAGTCCGAGCAAAGGATGCAGCAACGCATGACCGATACCCTCGCCCGCCCGTCAGGCGCCATCGTCAACCCAAATGCCGCTGCGGAGGCTCAGGATTTTCTCCCCCTCAAAGGGATCGACCACGTCGAGTTCTGGGTCGGTAACGCCAAGCAGGCGGCCAGCTACTACCGCACGCTCTGGGGCTTCACGCCGGTCGCGTACGCGGGGCTCGAGACCGGCGTGCGCGATCGCGCCAGCTACGTGCTGGTTCAGAACGAGATCCGATTCGTCTTCACCGCCCCGCTGACCCCCGACGGCGAGCTGGCGGAGCACGTCCGGCGCCACGGCGACGGCGTGCACGACATCGCCTTCGCGGTCGACGACGTCGAGAGCGCATGGCGAGAGACGACGTCGCGCGGCGCCCGCTCGGCGCAGGAGCCAGCTGAGCTCGAGGGCAAGAAGGGGGTGCTGCGCCGCAGCGCGATCCACACCTACGGCGAGGTGCTTCACTCCTTCGTCGACCGCTCCGACTACCGCGGCACCTTCGCGCCGGGCTACCACAGGATCGCGAGCCCGGCCGCCGCGGCCATCGGCCAGACGCTGCTCGAGGTCGATCACTGCGTTGGGAACGTGGGGCTGGGCGAGATGGATCGCTTCGTCGAGTTCTATCGGTCAGTGATGGGCTTCAGCCAGCTGATCCATTACGACGACAAGGTGATCCACACCGAGTACTCGGCGCTCATGAGCAAGGTGATGCAGAACGGGAACGGCCGCATCAAGTTCCCGATCAACGAGCCGGCGAGCGGCAAGAAGAAGAGCCAGATCCAGGAGTTCCTGGACTGGTATCTGGACGCCGGCACACAGCACATCGCGCTGCGAACGACCGATATCGTGGGCACCGTGCGCGCGCTGCGCGAGCGCGGCGTCGAGTTCCTCGGCATGCCGCACACGTACTACGAGGCGCTGCCGGACCGTGTCGGCGACGTGGGTATACCGATCCCGACGCTCGAGGAGCTCGGCATCGAGGCGGATCGCGACGAAGAGGGCTACCTGCTCCAGATCTTCACCAAGCCGGTGCAGGATCGTCCGACCTTCTTCTTCGAGATCATCGAGCGCCACGGTTCGCGCGGCTTCGGGGTCGGCAACTTCAAGGCGCTCTTCGAGGCGATCGAGCTCGAGCAGGCCAAGCGCGGCAACCTCTAGGCTTGGATCGCTCCGTACTGGTCGAGCTCGAGGAGATCCGCACTGCGGCGCAGCGCATCCGAGGGGTGGCGGTGCGCACCCCGCTGCTGCCGTGGGACGACCGGACCTGGCTCAAGCCCGAGTCCCTTCAGCCGGTCGGCGCATTCAAGATGCGCGGCGCGTACAACAAGCTGGCTTCCCTGACCGATGCCGAACGCGCGCGCGGCGTGGTCACGTATTCCTCCGGCAACCACGCGCAGGCGGTGGCGAGGGCGGCGCGCCTGCTCGGCGCGGTGGCGGTGATCGTCATGCCCGACGATGCGCCGCGGGTCAAGGTCGAGGGGGTGCGGCGCGACGGCGCCGAGATCATCTTCACGGGGCCGGGCTCGGAGGAGCGCCACGAGGTCGCTCTACAGCTCGTTGCGGATCGCGGCTACACCATGGTCGAGCCATACGACGACCCGGCGATCATCGCCGGCCAGGGCACAATCGGCCTCGAGATCGTGGAGGATCTGCCGGCCGTGACCTCGGTGCTCGTGCCGGTGAGTGGCGGCGGCCTCTCGTCCGGGATCGCGACCGCCGTGAAGCGGCTACGGCCCTTGGCGCGGGTGATCGGGGTGGAGCCCGAGCTGGCCGCTGACGCGAAGGAGTCGCTGGAGCGCGGCGAGCTGATCAGCTGGCCGGGCGAGCGAACGAACCGGACCATGGCCGACGGCCTGCGCACCCAATCGCTCGGGCCGTTGCCCTTCGAGCACCTGCGCCGCTTCCTCGACGGGATCGTGACGGTAAGCGAGAACGAGATCGCGGACGCGATGCGCGTGCTGGCGCGCCGCGCGCGACTGGTGATCGAGCCTTCCGGGGCGGCCGCCATGGCGGCCCACCTCGCAGGCCGGGTCGAGCCGAAAGCCGGTGACGACGCACGGGTCGTGATCCTGAGCGGCGGCAACGTCGACCCGGATCAGTTCCTGGAGATCCTCTCAGCGGGTTGAGCTCAGCCGTGAAGCAGCTCGATGGCGCGGTCGAGGATCGGGTGGCTGCCCTCGCGGAGCGGATCGGGGACGGAGACCGTCACCACCGCCACGATGGCGGCACCAAGCAGTTGGCGGCGGGAGGGGCTCATGGGCTGATTCTCCACCGCATCGCTCATCAGCGCTCCTCGGAGTCTCAGCGAACCGCGCGCACGGCCAGGAAGAGGGGGATCTCGGCGTTGGCACGCTCGCCGGCGCGCGCCGCTCTGCCCGGGCGCCGCTCAGGTGGCAGGTCGGCGAGCTCGAGCATGCGGTCCACCGAGAACCCGTGGTCCGCCAGCCCGTTCAGGTATGAGCTGATCGGGCGATGAAAGGCGCGGGTCGGGAGGCCTCCGCCGAGCGACTTCATCGGCACCGCCATCTCGCCGAGGTAGGCATCCACGCGCCGGAACTGCAGATTGCGGGTCTCGTCTGTCCCCCAGCCGGAATGCCGTGGCTGACGGAAGGCGGGATGGGTCATCAGAAGCACCACACGCGAGTGCGTGCGCAGGGCCCAGTCGATACCGCCAAACACGGAGTCCAGGGGATCCATGTCCTGAATCGACAGGAGGAAGACCGCGGCGCCGTAGGAGGCCTGGGTCAGTCCGGCCACCGCCGGTAGGCTTCGCGCGTCGCCTACCAGGAACTGGCCGATGCCTTTGTGGCGCCGCCTGGCGGCTGCGATAAGCCGAGGGCTGGCGTCGACGCCGACGTAGCGAGCGCCGGCCTCGACGATGTGAGGCGCAAGCACCCCCTGGCCACCGCCCACGTCGAGGATCGCTTCGCCCGGCATCGGCTGGAGCAGCTCGAGCGTCGCCGGAATGGCGAGCTGCCGGTGATAGACGCTGCCGCGATCGCCGACCCATCCGTCGTACCAGGTGGCGACCCGTTCCCAGCTCGTGTCCCGCGGGCTCATGGCTGCATCATGGCCCCGTCCGCCCCAAGTGGGTCGCGATGTGGGCGGGCCAAAGAGCAGGCGGCAGCGGGCGATCGGTCGCCTCCCTCATCCTCGCAGCCCGGCAAGGAAGCTCACGGCATTGGCGCCGATCGCGTCGACGGCATAGCCGCCTTCCTGCAGGGCGATGACCGGCCGCCCGAGCTCGGCGATCATCGAACCGATCTGCCGGTAGTCAGGCGTTCGCAGAGCGAGATCGCTGATTGGGTCGCGCTCGAAGGTGTCGAGGCCGAGCGACAGGACGAGCGGCGCGTCAGGGTCGAACTCGGCGATCAGCCGCAACGCCTCGCCGAGCGCAGCGGCATAGCTCGCAACCTCCGTGTGCGGCGCGAGCGGGAAGTTGCGGTTGCGGCCCGCACCAGCACCGGCACCCAGCTCGGATGCGTAGCCGGAGAAGTAAGGATAGGCAGCGCGCGGATCGCCGTGCAGGGAGAGGTAGAAGACGTCGCCGCGCTCCCAGAAGATCTGCTGCGTGCCGTTGCCGTGGTGATAGTCGACGTCGAGGATCGCCACCCGTGTGGCGCCGGCGTCGCACAGCGACTGGGCGACGATCGCCGGGTTGTTGAAGTAGCAATAGCCGCCGAAGAGCCGCCTCCCGGCATGATGGCCCGGCGGCCGGCAGAGCCCGTAGGCGAGCGGTGCGCCGCCGACGACCCGATCCGCCGCCGTGAGGGCGACGTCGACGGCGGCCCGGGCGGCCGCGTAGGTACCCTCGACAATGGGCGTGGCGGTGTCGAAGCAATAGCGCCCGAGCCGATCGACGCGCGAGGCCGGCATCCCGGCCGGGTCATGGCCGGCCGCGAAAGCGGCCGTGGCGAAGGTGTCGGGGATGAGCGGGCGGCTGCCGTCGAAGCCACGGACGAGCGCATCGGTCCAGACGTGCTCGAGCAGGTCAACCAGGTCCGGGGCGTGCACTGCGGTGATGGGAGCTTGCCCGTGCTCGATGGGTGGCTCGAGGAGGTAGCCATCCGCCGCACGGAGGGCACGCTCGATCTCGACGGCGCGCGCCGGCGACTCGTAGCACGGTACCGGGTCACCGCGCACCAGCTCGATCAGCCCGTCGTGGGCGAGGTGCGCGTCCGATACGACCACAGGGATGGGCACGGCGCAGCCTCCTGAAACGATGCCGAGCAGCGCCTCGCCTTGCGCGTGCGCAGCGTGAACGAGAATAGCGGGCGGCGGCTATTGTCCGCGTGGGGAGACTTGCGCTCGGACGCGGGCGACAGCTGCGCGTGGTTGCGGCCGACCGGTCGTTAGAATCGCGGGACCGATGAAGATCGCCCACGTCCGAGCCCGCCACGCCCCGGCGGGCTCAGGCTGGCGCCTCGCTGCTGCCCGGGATGCCGCGGGCGAGCGGTGGCTCGATCTTGATGTGGCGCGCCAGGGCCTCGTGGTCGAGGACTGGCGTCGCGCGCACAACTCCGCGCTCTTCCGGCAGCCGGTGACGACGCTGGACGATCACCTGGCGCGGGGCTTCCGCGTCGAGGCCCTGGCCGAGATCATCGATGGGTATGCCGCGAACGACCCGAGCGATGAGGCGATCCTCACCGCCGACGAGCTCGTCTTCGGGCCGCCGATTCTGCAGCCACCCTCTCTTCGCGACTTCTATGCCTTCGAGCAGCACGTCGCCACGATGTGGCACCGGCGTGGAGGCGAGGTGCCGGAGGTCTGGTACCGGCTGCCGATCTTCTACTTCTCGAATGTGTCGGAGATTCGGGGTCCCGGCGACCCGGTCTGGGCGCCCCGCGCCTCATCGGAGCTCGATTACGAGCTCGAGGTCGCGGCGCTGATCGACACCCCGGTCCGCGATCTTCGCGCCGACCGCGGCGAGGAGGCGATCGGCGGCTACTTGGTCTTCAACGACTGGTCGGCGCGGGACCTGCAGCGCGAGGAGACCACGGTGCGCCTGGGCCCCGCCAAAGGGAAGGACTTCGCCAGCTCCATCGGTCCCTGGCTGGTGACGCCGGACGAATTGGCCGATGCGCGCTCGAGGACCGGCTACGATCTGGCGATGACGGCATCGGTCAACGGCAAGGAGCTGTCGCGCGGGAGCTGGGCGGCCGCCCAGTTCAGCTTCGGCCAGATGGTCGAGCGCGCCTCCGCTGACGTCCGGCTGCGCCCGGGCGAACTGCTCGGCTCCGGCACGATCGGTACCGGCTGCCTGCTCGAGATTCGCGACGAGACTCTTGGCCGCTACCTTGAGCCCGGGGACTCAGTGACGCTCACCATCGAGCGCCTGGGGTCTCTCACGTCGCCGGTGGCCCGCCATCCATGACCGATGTCGCGGCACTCTTGCAGCGGCTTGGCGACGTGGAAGCTCGACTGGTCGAACACGCCGCTGCGCCGCTCCCCTCCGGCCTGACCGATCCGGAGCCCGGCGCCAGCGAACGCTGGGAAGCCGGCCAGGTGTGGGCCCATATTGCTGAGTTCGTCCCGTACTGGCTCGCCCAGATCCAACAGGTGATCTCTCCACCCAATGACGAGCCTGTCCCATTCGGGCGCACCAAGGCCGATCCCGGCCGCATCGCCGCCATCGAGCGCGATCGCCGGACCGCGCCGGAGGAGCTGCTGCGCCGCGTCCGGGCGGGCATCGCGGAGCTTCGCGCAACGCTCGCCGCGCTGCCTCCCGACGCCTGGTCGGCGCGCGGCCTGCACCCGACCGCGGGCGAGATTACGCTCCCGAAGATGATCGAGTGGTTCGAGGTCGGCCACCTCGAGGAGCACGCCGACCAGCTTGACGGCCTCGGGCACTGACGGCTACTGGACGCTCGCAGCTCCCGTGCCCCAGCGGGCAAGCTCTCGCTCGATGTCGAGCGGCAGGATGACCGCCTGGTCGGCGTACTCGCCCCACGCCTCGCTCGGCACGCTCCACATCACCTCGAACTCGTTGCCATCGGGGTCGCGGCCGTAGAGCGATTTGCTGACCCCGTGGTCGCTTGCGCCGGTCATGGCGCCGGCCTCCGAGAGCGTCTTCGCCATCGTTGCCAGGTCCTCGATGGTGGCGACCTCCCAGGCGAGGTGGTAGAGGCCCACCGAGCCGCGCGGAGGGCGCGGCGCCTGGGCGCCGACCTCGAAGAGGCCGAGGTCGTGGTGGTTGCCGCCGGTGGGCGAGCGCATGAAGGCGGCCCGCATGCCGTCGGGTCGCTTCAGCTCTTCGAAGCCGAAGACCCGGCGGTAGAAATCCGCCGCCGCGTCGGCGTCGCGCACGAAGAGAACCGCGTGGTTGAGACGGGTGATTGCCATCGGTTAGCGCTCCAGGTGCCATGCGGAGGTCCACGGCCATCCGTTGGCGGCATTCAGGCCGATGTTCAGATACGCCATCCCCTCGAGATAGCGTGCGGAGGTGAGCGGACCGACGTCGAGCGGCTGGAGGCCGATCGACTCGACCAGCTCGAGCACCTGGCGTTTGGC
>JALYTG010000227.1:0-3366 GCA_030854405.1 Chloroflexota bacterium
GTGCTGGCCGTGGCCGCGCTGACACGTGGGCCGAGCACCAACGTCGGCGACGGCGGCACGCCAACGCCGACGCCCACCGCGTCCGGCGCAGCAACGCCCGCCGGAGCGACGCCGTCCGCGGGGATTGGCCTGCCAGCATGCCGGATGCGGGACTTCGCCTGGACGAGCGATCCGTGGACTGGTGGCGCCGGTGCGCGCGGCACCAACGTTGTCTTCCGCGCCGCGGACTCGATCCAGCCCTGCGCGATCGACAACCTCCCAAGCCTCACGCTGCGCGATGCCGCCGGCGGGCTCGTCGCGTCGGCCGGGGGCGGCATCGGCTCACGGGTGGAGGTGGGACCGGGCTCGCTGCTGGAGATCGGGATCGCGTGGAGCAACTGGTGCGGCCCGCAGCCCGCGCAGCCCTTGGGACTGACCCTGACCCTGGCCGGCGACCCGACTGCTCTGCCGCTCGTCCCGCCCGGCGGAGAGCAGATTCCGGTCCCGCCCTGCTCGGGTCCGCAGCAGCCGACGACGCTGAGCGTCACCACCTTCCAGCCCTCCAACCGGCCGCCGCCCCAGGGCTGACCTTGACCGGTCGGCCGCGGCGTGGTCGACTGAGCCGTGAGCTTCGTTCCGGCCGTCGACAACCCAACGGCCACCCTCCGGTTCCTTACGGCCATGCTGGCATCGACCAAGCGCCTGGGCTGGTGGTGATGGAGCAACAGGCCACCAACCGGCTGGCGCACGAGACCAGCCCGTACCTCCTGCAGCACGCCCACAATCCGGTCGACTGGTACCCTTGGGGCGCCGAAGCGCTGGCCGCGGCTCGCGAGAAGGATCGACCGATCTTTCTCTCGATCGGCTATTCGGCTTGCCACTGGTGCCACGTCATGGAGCGCGAGTCGTTCGAGGACGAGGCGATCGCGGCGCTCCTCAACCGCGAGTTCGTGGCGATCAAGGTCGACCGCGAGGAGCGCCCCGACCTCGATGACGTGTACATGGCCGCCGTACAGGCGATGACCGGGAGCGGAGGCTGGCCGATGAGCGTCTTCTTGACGCCCAAGCTCGCGCCCTTCTTTGGCGGCACGTACTTTCCCCCCGACGACCGTCACGGGTTGCCGGGCTTCCCGCGCGTCCTCGAAGCGATGGCCGACGCCTATCGCACGCGGCGCGCGGAGGTCGAGCAGCAGGGTCGCCTGCTTGCCGATCACCTGCGCACTCAGCTGGCCGTGCCGCCCGGCAGGACCGATCCCGGCCAGCAGCAGGTGCAGGCCGCCGTGAGGCAGCTGGCGGCGAGCTTCGACCCGATCCATGGCGGCTTCGGAGGCGCGCCCAAGTTTCCTGCCCCCATGACGCTCGAGCTTCTGCTCCGGGCGTGGCGCAGAAGCGGGGATGCAGCAACCCTGAAGATGGTCGGCATCACCCTCGACCGGATGGCGGATGGTGGAATCCACGATCAGCTCGCCGGCGGATTTGCGCGCTACGCGACGGATGCGCAATGGCTGATCCCGCACTTCGAGAAGATGCTCTATGACAACGCCCTCCTGGCTCACTCCTATCTCGAGGCCTTCCGTGCCACCGGCGAGGAGCGCTATGCGGAGGTGGCATCGAGCACCCTCGATTTCATGCTGGCTGAGCTGGCAACCGACGAGGGGGGGCTTGCATCGGCCCTCGACGCCGATTCGTCGGGCGAGGAGGGCCGCTTCTACGTCTGGAAGCACGATGAGCTCATGGCGGTGCTTACCGGCGCCGGCATCGATGATGACGAACGCCGCCTGCTGGCAACGTACTGGGGGGTGACCCTGGCCGGCAACTGGGAGGGGAGCTCTATCCTTCACGTCGCCGGAGCCGTGCCGGACGCCACGGTGGTGACGCGCGGCCGTGCCGCGCTCCTCGCAGCAAGAGCTCAGCGTGAACGCCCCGGTCGCGACGACAAGCAGCTGGCCGCCTGGAATGGCCTGGCACTGCGCGCGCTGTCCGCCGGCACCCTCCTGCTGGGCCAGGAGCGCTACGCCAAGGCGAGCGCGCGCCTGGTCGCCTTCATCCAACGCCGCCTGCTGCGCGATGGGGATCGCCTGTGGCGAACCTCGCGCGATGGGACGTCACACACGCCGGGCTTCGCGGAGGACTACGCCAACGTGGCGGACGGTCTGCTTGCCGCTTACGCCGCGCTCGCGGAGGGCTCACTGCTGGTCCTTGCCCGCGACCTCATGGCCAGCGCTGTGCGCGACTTCTGGGACGATGCCAGCGGCACCTTCGCGGACACGAGCGCCGAGCACGACGCCACGCTCGTCCGCCCACACTCCCTGACCGACTCGGCCACGCCGTCCGCCAATGCGGTTGCGGCCGACGTGCTGCTCCGCCTCGCTCTCCTGACCGGCGACGCAGACCTCGATCGACGAGCCCGCTCGATCCTGCGCGCGGTGGCTCCGGCCCTCGATCGCCAGCCGGCCGCATTCGGCCGGATGCTGGCGGCGGTCGACCGCGCGGAGAGCTCGCCGATCGATGCCGTCGTCAGCGGCGCGGCCGATCGGACGCTTGCGATGCGGCGTGCGATCGCTCTGCCCTACACGCCGGACCTCGTGCTGGCGCCACTCGTCGCCGGGGAGGCACACGCCGACTGGCCGCTCTTCGACGGCAAGGCGGTGCGCGAGATGGAGGCGGTTGCCTACGTGTGCCGCGGCTACGCCTGCGACGAGCCGACCACCGACCCGATTCGCGCGCAGCAGCAGGTCGAGGCGATCAGCCGGCCAGGAAGCTGAGCCGCACTCGCCGGCCGGCGTTGTCTCGGTTCGGGTCGATGAGCGCGATCGACTGCCAGGTGCCGAGCGCGGCGCGCCCCGCGACGACCGGCACACAGAGCGACGGAGCGACCAGCAGCGGCAGCAGGTGATCCGCGCCGTGGCCCGGCGAGCCATGGGCGTGACGCCAGCGGTCGTCGCGCGGCAGGAGGCGGTCGAGCGTCTCGAGCAGGTCGGCCTCAGAGCCGCTGCCGAGCTCCATCACCAGGATTCCGGCCGTCGCGTGCGGGACAAAGACGTTGAGCAGGCCATCGGCCCCATTGGCCGTCTCGTCCAGAAAGGCCCTCACTGCATCGGTCAGGTCGACGATGGCGGCCCGGTGGCCGGTTTCGACCGACAGCTCTCGAGTGCCCATGATGCGAGCCTAGCATTCGCGTATCATCCCCGGCCATGTCCCCAAACCGACCGTCACGCCGAATCGTCGCGCCCCTGCTGCTGACCGTTCTGGCGCTCCTCGCCGCGTACTTGAGCAGGCCCAACCCGACGCAGGTGGCCCGCGCCACCGCCGCGCCGACCCCGACCCCGACCGCGACCCCGACTCCAACCGCCCGGCCCACGCCGACCCTGCGGCCGACACCGGCTC
>JALYTG010000227.1:3376-4094 GCA_030854405.1 Chloroflexota bacterium
GCTCCGACGCCTACGCCCGTCCCACTCGACCAGGCGATGCTGAAGGGACGCGTCACGCTGCTGATCATCGGCACCGACTCGAATGACGATCGAGCGCGCCGTGGCCTCGAAGTGAACACAGATGCCATGATCGTGGCAAGCGTGAACGCCGCGAAGAACAAGATCGTGATGCTCTCGATGCCGCGCGACACGGTCGACCTGCCGATGGCGGACGGCGGGGTCTGGGGCAACAAGATCAATGGTCTGGAGAGTAACCTGGGCATCGAGGCGCTGCGGGGCACGATCGCAACCGCGCTCGGCGTGCCGATCGACTACTACCTCCAGATCAGCATGGCTGACTTCGGCAGGATCGTGACCGCGGTCGGTGGACTCGACGTCGTGGTCCCGTACGCGCTCTACGATCCCTCGCTCGGGCTCGATCTGGGAGCCGGCAAGCAGCACCTGAATGGCAACAACGCCGGGCGTTATGTCCGCACGCGCCACCAGGACAGCGACTATGGCCGGGCACTGCGCCAGCAGCAGGTGGTGATGGCGCTGGTGGGCAAGCTACTCGAGCCACACACCAAGGTCGATCTGCGCAAGTTCACGCAGGGCTTCGCTTCTGTCCGTACCGATATCCCGCTGGCCAAGCTGCCCACCTTCCGCGAGATCGCGCGTCGCAGCCTCCACGCGCCTGTCACCAGCACGGTGCTCGGTCCGCCCCGCTTCACCGTTTTCC
>JALYTG010000005.1 GCA_030854405.1 Chloroflexota bacterium
CATCCGCCTGATCGCCGTCCCCTGCAGACCGCTCCGCGTCGATCGGGAGCGCGACCATCCGGTCCTCTGGCTTGCCTAAATCATTTCGATCCATGGCGCGCCTCCCCAGGGCGCTTGGGCGGGCCAGCGGGCGGGTTGACCGTTGTGCGCACGCACCATTTCACAGTGTACAGCGCCGTCAAGCCCACTTAGGTCTAGAACTTTACCAATCGCCGAGGACGCCCGAGTCCGGGCCCATCAACGCCAGACCGATACCAGCACCGCCACGATCAGCAGCCCGAGCAGGTGGTAGGCACCCGTGATCGCGAACCGGGTCCATGGCTAGGGGGCTTGTTTGGATCGAACATGGCGTCGACCGCGGTCAGGGTGAGCGCGTAGCCGATCCCGATCACCAGCCCCAGGACGATCCCCTCACCGAGGGTGTCGGAGCCGGTCGCGACCGCCAGCAAGACGGTGGCGACCGCAGCACGACGTAGGCCAGGGCCGGGCCGAGATAGGTGATCGGGTCATCGGCGGCGGGCGACGCGTCTCGTCCCAGCCGATCGCACGCTGCCACGTGTTGCCGAAGAGAATCGGCGTGGACCAGACCGCGCCGATGGCGAAGTAGACGACCGGCCCGACGATCACCGCCAGCCAGTTCAGATCACCCAGCGCATCGATGCTCATTTGACCTCTCCTGCTTGCGCCCCCGCACGGACTATTACTCCAGGTGATGAGTTGGGCGGGAATTCGACCCGGGCATCTGCCGATTCCTCCAATCAATTACCGGGAGTGATGAATTTGCCGAATCAGGGCCTCGGTCGGCGGAAATGGGCCAAACGTACGACCCGGTGTAATGACGGAATGCTGACTGATGTATGCCGCCCTCTCGGTCTCGCCCTGGCCGCCGCTACAGTATCTCGACATCGATCGGTGCGTTCAAGACCGCCGACGGCAGCGTGGGAGGCATTCCAGACCGATGCGCAGCCCGACGGCGAGCTCGATCCACTGGCGCGAGCCTCTATTGGCCGTCGTCGCAGTCGCGCTGGGGGTTGCCATCGCGTGGGTCGACTCTCGGCCCAGCTGGGATGACACCGCGATCACCGCCATCAGCCTGCTCGGCGCCGCTGCCATCATCGCCGCTGTCTCCGGCCGCCGCCCGCTCGTCTGGGCGGTCCTAGTCGGCGCCTGGACGCCAATGCTGGAGATCCCGGCGTCCGGCGACCCAGCTTCTCTGCTGGCCCTGGGCTTCGCGGTCGCCGGGTCGCTGATCGGCTACGGGCTCGTGCGCCTTACTCCTCGATCAGGGGCACGTCCACCAGGTGCTCCGCGATAAACCAGACCTGTAGCTCGTTGCGCCGCAGGACCTCGCTCATCAGCAGATCGTTGCTGCCCCAGTCCTTGCTCTTCTCGGTCGCCTCGATGCCGTCGCGCGCGCGCCCTGAATCACGAGCTCGTGAGCGTTATTACGGATGCCAACCGCCCCAACCGGGCCGTGTTAGCGTCCTGCCAGGCGACGCACCACTTCGCGCACAGGCTCAAGGTGCTCCGGCCGCATGGACACATAGCTGATTCCCCAGCGCTCCCGGCGCGCCAGGAGCTGTTCGGTCATCTCGTCCGCGTCGCCGGTGAGATAGTGCGGACTGCGCGGCAGCTCCTCTTCGCTGATCTTGTGGCTCCGTGCCGGCGGCGGCCCGCGGCGACGCCGATAGTCCGGCTCTACGCCGAAGAGGATCACGTTGATCTCGAGGCGCGCCCAGCGCTCCCCGGCGGCCTCGCGCACCCAACCGATCTTGCGGTCGACGTCTGCCTCGCCAACGTCGGCGGTTTCGAGGCCGCCCGCCGGCCTCGATCGCGGGTTGAGCGCGACGATGTCGGCCTCTCGCGCAGCGAAGCGCAGCAGCCGTGGACCACCGCCGCCCACCAGTAATGGTGGATGCGGGCGTTGGACGGAGCGCGGCACATGGTCCAACCGCATTCGCGGGTACGCAGGGGTGGCCGGAGTGTCGATCCGCCCGTCACGCATCGCCTGCTTGAGGATCTCGACCGCTTGCTCCATGCGTGCCAGGCGCATCCCTGGCGGATCGAACGGTGTTCCTGCTGCCTCGTATTCGGCGCTGGCCCAGCCCGCGCCGAGGCCGATCTCGAGGCGTCCATCGGTCACCAGGTCGATGGTGGCCAGATCCTGGGCCAGCACGACCGGGTGCCTGAGATCGTTGTTGAGGACGAAGGTGCCGACCCGCAGGACCGTGACCGCCGCCGCGGCCTGCAGGAGGGGGAGCGATGCCCAGCGGCCGAGGTGGTCGGTGCCCAGGAGAACGGAGATGCCGGCCGCCTCGGCTCGCCGAGCAAGCGCCAGCAGGCTGTCGCGAGTCGGATGGCGGTTATCGATCATCAGCCCGAATCGGAAGGGCCGCACTTCGGGCGTCATCACGTCAGGGTAGTGGGAGGCTTGTCACCCTGCTTTGGGGGTCACTGCACCCTTTCCATTGCCGCTCGCCTTGGCCGGGATCATCGACTCCGGCGAGAGCGGAGGCACAGCGCTCCCGTGCTGTTCGACCCGGATCAGGTGCATGACCGCGTTGATCAGCGCGAGGTGGGTGAAGGCTTGGGGGAAGTTGCCCATGTGCCGTCCGGTGGTCGTGTCGATCTCCTCGCCGTAGAGCCCGAGTGGGCTGGCGTAGGAGAGGAGCTTCTCGCAGAGCCGTCGCGCTCGGACCGGCTCTCCGATCTCGACCAGGGCAGAGACAAGCCAGAAGGAGCAGATCGTGAACGTGCCTTCGTCGCCGCTCAGCCCATCGTCGGTCTGGTCCGGCCGGTAGCGCAGCACGAGGCCGTCGACCGTCAGCTCGTCGGCGATCGCGAACACGGTGCGTTTGATCCGCTCATCGTCCGGCGGGAGGAAGCGCAGGAGCGGCATGAGCAGGACCGAGGCATCAAGCGCATCGGTGTCGTAGTGCTGTGTGAAGACTCCGCGCTTGTCGACCCCATTGGCGCAGATATCGGCATGGATCTCGTCGGCCCCGGCCTGCCAGCGGCTCGCAAGCTCCTCGTCCTCGCGCAGGCGGGCGAGCCTGGCGCCGCGATCGGCGGCGACCCAGCACATCAGCTTGGAGGATGTGAAGTGCCTTGGTTCTCCGCGCACCTCCCAGAGCCCGCGGTCCGGTTCGCGCCAATGGGTGAGCGCCGCTTCGACCTGGCGCACGAGCATCGGCCAGATCCGTTCGTCAAGGTGATCGCGGGACTTGGTGTGCAGATAGACGGAGTCGAGGACCGCGCCCCAGATGTCGTGCTGCTTCTGTCTGTAGGCGCCGTTGCCGACGCGGACCGGGCGTGCGCCCTCATAGCCGTCGAGATGGTCCAGGATCCGCTCGGTGAGCACCCGCTCGCCGCCGATCCCGTACATCACCTGCAGATCCTCCTCGCCGCTGGCGACGTCGGCGACGAAGTAGAGGAAGTCGTTCGCCTCCCAGTCGAATCCGAGCGTATAGAGGCCCCACAGGGCGAAGGTCGAGTCGCGAATCCAGGAGTAGCGGTAGTCCCAGTTACGCTCCCCGCCCGGCGTCTCGGGTAGCGAGGTGGTGGGTGCTGCGATCACGGCGCCGCTGGGCTCGTAGGTGAGCCCTCGCAGGGTGAGCGCGGACCGCTCGAGGTAGGAGCGCCATGGGTGATCGGGGAATCGGCCGCGCGCGAGCCAGTGCTGCCAGTGGTGAGCGGTCCAGACCAGCCGCTTGTACGCGTCATCGAACGATCGCGGCGGCTCGCGCTGTCCCCAGGAGAGGGCACAGAAGCGCGACTCGCCCTCCTTGATCAGGGTTCGCGCGATTGCCCGCGGGCCTTCGAAGCCGATGTTCAGGTCGCTCGTCAGCGTGAGTGCCACGTCCCCATCACCGCGGCAGATTCCTTGGTGATAGCCGGACTCCGTGTACTCCCAGTGGCCGATCTTGAGCCCGTAGTCGAAGACCGGCTCGCAATCGATCGCCAGCTGCACCTCGCCGTTCACGCAGCGAACGGTGCGCAGCAGGATGTGTTCGGCGTCGTAATCGGTGGGAGCGCGCCGATGCGTGCTTGAACGCACCTTATCGTGCGCCCAGGGGCCAATCAGCAGGACATCCCGCACGATCACCCAGCCGGTTGCCGAGGTCCAGCTCGTCTCGAGAACCATGGTGCCGGGCAGGTAACGCCGAGCCGCTGGGACCGTGACGTCGGCGGGACCGAAGCGGAAGCCACCGGCATCGCGATCGAGAATCGCGCCGAACACGCTGGGCGAGTCCATGCGTGGGAGGCAGAGCCACTCAACATTGCCGCTGGGGGCGACCAGAGCGGTCGTTTCGCAATCGGAGAGGAAGCCGTACTCGGCGATGGGTGGGAACGGCGAGGCGCCGTAGCCCAGCACTCGGGGATGCCCGAGCTCCCCCATCTGACCGTCCGTGTGCATCGGCGCCTCCAGAAGGGGCGTCAGTCTGCCACTCGCCAGGGCATTGCGCCAGTCCCGCCTCCGTGCGGCTCCAGCCAGGCGCCTATCGAGACTTGCGGGCCGGCTTTGGGGGAAGGCTGCGACCGTAGGCGGCGGCCCGCTCGACCCAGGGCCGAGCGGTTTCGGGATCTCCGGCGACGTCGGGCGGAAGCGCCAGATACTCACGCATCGGCCGCCCGGGCATCGGCTCGAAGGTCTGCCAGCCCTGGCTGGCAAGCGCAGACCGCTCCTCCTGGCCCAGGCGCACGATCCAGCTCTCCTGGTGCAGGCCTGTGACCATGTTCCCGCCCACGAACGCGGCTGGGTAGCCGAACATCTGCCGCCGCTCGAGTCCCTCGATGCCGGCCACCGTGGCGGCAAAGCGGTCCACGAGCTCTGCTGGCGCCTTGGTCCAGGCTCCGGCCTTCTCTCCCACCACGCTTATCTCCTCTCGGGTCTGTCTCAGGGCCCAGCGCCGGCTCAGGCCACTCAAGGTTGCCCCGTTTTCGCCCACGTACCGACGAACCGCCTCCGGATCGGTCTTGGCATACTCGCGCAGGGCCCAGCCGATCGCCTTGCGCAGGAAAAACTCGCGTGAGCCGATCGATGGGCCAATGCAGTCATAGAGCAGCTGCAGATCGGTCCGGCCCCGGAATCGTAGCTGGCTGATGATGCTCGCACGCCGCTTCCAGAGATCTTCCGATCGGCTCCACGAGCGCATGGCGGGCGCCATTGCCGCCGGATACGCGAGCAGGATCGGACCGATCAGATGGCTCGCGGAGCTGCGGCAGGAGCGGGCTGAGCGCGGTCCCCATCGCCCGAGTATCGTTCACCGGCGGAGGAGCGCTTGGCAGAAGACGACCGATACCCCCCGTGTCGCTCACGGCGCAGCGAAGATGGCTGACCAGTCGTGGACGCGCCGTCGCTTCCTGGGCGCCGCCGGGTTGGGATTGGCTTCGCTCATTGCAGGGTGCGGTACAGCGGCCGTTATCCGGCCGACGGAGAGCTCCACGCCCAGCTCGACGCCCAGTCCCACGCCGAGCCCCACGCCCAGCCCCACTCCCTCACCCTCGCCGTCCCCGACCGCCACGGCGGACCTCCGCGCCAGGATCGGGCAGATGCTGCTGGTCGGCTTCCGCGGCTTGACCGTCGACGACAGCTCACCGATCCTGCAGGACATCCGCGACCGCGGGCTGGGCGGAGTGGTCCTCTTCGATTTCGACACCCCGACGAACAGCCCGGTTCGGAATATCGAGTCACCGGAGCAGGTCCGGCTGCTGGTCGCGGCCCTCAAGTCGGCGGCGACTGCGGCGGGTGCTCCCGAGCTCCTCGTCAGCATTGATGAGGAGGGCGGCCGGGTGGCCCGGCTCAACGAGCGACATGGCTTTCCGCCCACCGAATCTGTCGCCGCGCTCGGTGCGCGCAACGATCCCGCCTATACACAGCAGCGCGCTGCCGCGATGGGTGCCACCCTCGCGTCGGTGGGCGTCAATCTCAACCTTGCGCCGGACGTTGATCTCAACGTCAATCCGCGGAATCCAATCATCGGCGCCCTCGATCGCAGCTTTTCCGCTGACCCCGCAGTTGTCACCAGCCAGGGCCTCGCCTTCATCGCCGGCCAGCATCAGGCCGGGATCCAGACGACGCTCAAGCACTTTCCCGGGCATGGGAGCTCAACAGGTGACACGCATCTGGGCGTGGTCGACGTGACAGCCAGCTGGACGGCGGCAGAGCTCGAGCCGTTCGCGTCGATCGCGGCGGCGGGACAGGCCGATGCGATATTGACCGCGCACGTCTTCAACGCCCACCTGGACCGGGAGCATCCGGCGACGTTATCGAAGGCGACCGTGACGGGCATCCTTCGCGAGCGGATCGGCTACCAGGGGGTGGTGATCAGCGACGACCTCCAGATGGGCGCCATCCGCCAGGCGTTCGGCTACCCGGAGGCGGTCGCGCTGGCGATCGAGGCCGGGGTCGACATCCTGACCATCGCCAACCAGCAGGTCTTCGAGGACGGGATCGTGGCGCGTACAATCGAGATCATTGCCGGGCACGTGAAGTCGGGGCGTCTGGCCGAGAGCCGCATCGACGAATCCTGGCACCGTATCCAGGCGTTGAAGGCGCGTGTGCGGTGAAGAAGAGTCCTCGCCGGTCTGGGAGGGTGCGGTGGGGTGCGGTTCGGTGCGGTTCGGTGCGGTTGCGAAATCGCCCGGATCGGTTTCTCATGGGCGCATGGACCGACGCGAAGGTGCCTGGCGTCCGCCCGATGACGTGCCCGACCCCTACGGAGCCTTCTCCGTGGCCGTACAGCGCGTGCGCCAGGGCGAGAATGTGCTGACCCTGATTGACCCCGCGGCCGACCGGCGCGACCCGGAGCGCTTCAGCGCCTGGCTCAGCGCCCGCTTGACCGTCGGCGAGCTGCAGCGGCTGATGCTGCCGGGCTGCGACGAGCGCTGCCGTGCCAGGCCTCATCATCCGGACAAGTTCGTCGTCCTCGCCGATCTTGCCCTCGATCTCACGCAACCGCGCAGCACGGTGCGCTGGGAGGGCTGGAACGGAACGCTCCAGCGCCGATACCAGTCGGGGCGCATCCTGTTCGCGGGGACGCCTGCGAACCCGGCGACCCGGCCAGATCGGCGCCTGATGGCCGGCACGCGCCTTGTCCGCATCGCGTCGACCGACCCGTTCTGGGTTCACTACGACGCCGTGGCACGCGAGACCCTCTTTCGGATCGCCAGCGGCCGGCACGAAGCTGACAGCGTGATCGCTGTGACCTTCGGCTCATCGCCACTCTTGCCCGGGCTGGCCGGTGCGCTGATCGTGCCCGACCATCCACCGGTGCACGACCCCGCGGTCGCCGTGCGATTCCTGGCCGCAGGCTGGGCTGCGGTCGAGCGCGGCCTCCCCTACGAGGAGTAGGAGGCTAGAGCTTCGCGCCGGATCGATCCTTCGGCGGGCGGCGTGGCGGCGGCTCCGCCGGAAGATCGACTCGCAGGCCGTCCAGCGTCAGCTGGGTACGCTGGGAATGCTTCTCTACCGTCTCCTGGATCGGCGTGCGGTGCAGGATCTTGTGCTCCAAGCCGACCAGGAACGCGCCCACCGACTGGATGTTGGGCAACGGCGTGCGCGGCTTTGCGGCCATGGGTCGACACTCTCGCCAGCCGAGCTCCCGCTGTCAATCGAACGCGTCATCTCTCCGCACCGCGTTCACAGTCTGCGCACAACTGCGCGCGAGGCTGATGGCATCGGACGTTCCATCTAAGGGAGATCATTCATGTCGGGAAGCACACTCTTTCGCGCCATCGCCGCGCTGGTCCTCATCGGGCTTGTGGCATTGATCGGCGTCAACGTCTACGAGGCCGGCATGGCCCAGGGCATGGCCGATGCCGCCCGCACCGCTGTCGCCTCCGGCCAGCCAGCGCCGGTCGTTTACTATCCCGGCCCACATTGGGGCTACGGCGGATTCGGATTCTTCTGGCCGATCCTGTGGATCGTTGGCCTCTTCCTTCTGTTCGGCCTCCTTCGCGGCGGCCGCGGCAAATGGGGCGGCCACCACGACCGGCTCGAGGACTGGCACCGGCGGGCACACCAGGATGCGTCGGATCGACCGGCCTAAGCGGACCGGGATGGGCGGCCACCGCGCCGCCCATCCGGCCGCTAGCATCGGCGGACGACATGCAGCAGATTCTCCTCGTCGACGACGAGCCGAAGATCACGCGGCTCATCCGGGACTACCTCGAAAACGCCGGCTTTGCGGTCACCGTCGCGCGCGACGGGCGCGAGGCGCTCATGCGCGCCAGGACGGAGCGGCCTGATCTGATCTTGCTCGACCTTGGGCTACCGGGCATCGATGGGCTCGACGTGACGCGAGCCCTGCGGCGCGACACCGCCGTGCCGATCATCATGCTCACCGCGCGCGCCGCTGAGGCGGACACGGTCGTCGGCCTGGAGCTCGGGGCAGACGACTATGTGACCAAGCCGTTCAGCCCGCGCGAGCTGGTGGCGCGCGTCCGCGCGGTTCTGCGGCGTCACGAAGCGGACGCCGGCGGCAGGCTTCTGCGAACCGCCGATCTCAGCCTCGACCTCGGGCGCATGCGGCTCGAGGCAGGCGGCCGGCGCATCGACCTCACCCCGTCGGAATTTGCCCTGCTGGCGGCGATGGCACGCCAGCCGGGCCGTGTCTTCACGCGTTCACAGCTGCTCGATGCCATCCATGGCGTTGCCTTCGAGTCGTATGAGCGCGCGATCGATGCGCACGTCAAGAACATCCGCCGCAAGCTGGAGCCGGATCCGCGCCAGCCGCGGTACCTGCTCACGGTGTACGGCGTTGGCTACCGGCTCACCGATGCCTGACTGGCGAAACCGGCCACACCGCGGACGAGGTGGGCCCCCCTGGTGGCCGGAAGGAGAAGCATGGCCGCCGCGCGGATCGACTGGAGCGGAGGGCTGGCGCCGGATGCGCGCCCGGATGTTCTGGCGCATCGGGGCCGTTCTGGCGTTCCTCGTGATCTTCGGAGTGGCGGTCGGAACGCTGCTCGTCTGGGCGCTCTCCCGGTCATGGGCGGGAGCCCTCATCGCCGTCGTCGTGCTGGTCGGCATGCTTCTCCTGATCGCCTCGTTGCGACGTGCCGCCGCGCCGGTGGCAGACCTGGTGGGCGCCGCGGCTCAGGTCGAGTCCGGCGACTACTCTGCGCGGCTGGTCGAACATGGACCTCGGGAAATTCGCGCCGTCACGCGGGCCTTCAATGCGATGAACGCCCGGCTGGAGGAGTCCGACGAGCAGCGGCGTCGTCTGCTCGCCGACCTGTCGCATGAGCTGCGCACGCCACTCACTGTGATCCAGGGCAATCTCGAGGGCCTGATCGACGGCGTCTACCCGGCCGATGCCGCGCACCTCGCTCCGATTCTCGAGGAGACGCACGTCCTGGAGCGACTGATCGAGGATCTCCGTACCCTGGCGCTGGCCGAGGCCGGGAGGCTCCGCCTTCGCCGCGAGCCGACCGACCTCGGCGCGCTGCTCCGCGACATTGCGGCGGCCTTCGCCGCCCAGGCCGATGCCGCTGGCGTGGGGTTGGCGGTCGACGCGTCCCGCGACCTGGGCCCCCTCGAGATCGACCCGGCCCGTATTCGTGAGGTGATCGCCAACCTGTTGACCAACGCCCTGCGCCACACTCCCCATGGGGGGCGCGTCGAGATCGTCGCCCGCGAGGTCGCAGACGGCGCGTCGGTGTCGGTCACCGATACCGGCAGCGGGATCGCTCCCGAGGCTCTCCCGCACGTCTTCGATCGCTTCTACCGGGCGGGCGACTCCGCGGGGAGCGGCCTCGGGCTGCCGATCGCGCGCAACCTTGTCACGGCCCACGGCGGCGAGATGAGTGCCTCGAGCGAGCTCGGCGGGACGACCATCGCATTCACACTGCCCCGTGGATTGGCTGTGGACCAAGAGCCGACGGCGGCGGAAACTCGGGGATAAGGGGCATTGTGGCCCGGAGCGTCCGGCGCATACCATGTGGTCGTCCCGAAGGGGCAGCGAATATCGGTTCAGGCGATTGCATCAACTGTTCCGGTGCCGATACGGTGGCTTCGGTCATTGCGACGGGCGCCGTTCCTTCGGGACACTTCTATGCCCGCTCATGGCAGGAGCGCGAGCTGCTCAGGCTCGGGATCCGGGCTGCGGCGGATGCGGCGCCGATCGCGAATCCCCGACCCATCGCGAAGCGCCATGAGGCGCCGCTGGAGGGGTGCCGAATCGGCCTTGCGCAGGTAGCCGCCCGCCGCGTAGAGCCCCTGAAACCGCGATTGACGACCCGATGGAGCTTCAGCGCCAGGGGAGGATGCTTGGCAGCGTTCCCGGGCCAGTCCGTGCCGCACGGACCACGTTGAAGGCAAAAGCGAGCAGAGCTCCGATCGCGATCAGCCACAGGCCCACGCTCACACTGGCGGTCGCGTAACCGAACGACTGGCGGTCGAAGGCGGCTGCTGCGGCCCCGACGCGCCCAAGATTGATCCAGAAGACGAGCAGGGCGACGAGGCTCAGGAGCCCGACCGCCGCGCGATTGAACTCGCTGGCGCCCTGCTTGCCCATGATCGCCAGCGCTGCGATCCCGGCCCCGACTGCCAGGCTGATCCAGCCGTCCCCTCCGCCCTGGACCCCGCTAAAGGCCCCCCAGGTGCCGTCGATCGAGCTGGTGGTGATCCACGGCAGGAGCGACCCGACGGCGACCAGGGCGCCGCCGCCGATGACCGCCCGAACGGCGCGCGGGACAGGGCCGTACGAGGAGGACGCCGACGCGCTGTCCGGTCCAGCGACGACCAGCACCGCCATCTCCTCCGGGCGGCCGGCCGCCGCGCCCCAGAAGTCGTAGGCGCATGCGACGCAAAACCGCATTGCCCCCTGCTTTGCGGCTGCGCAGCTGGGACAGTACGCGATCGGTGGTACGCGAGCGGCCATGGGTGCGAGGCTACGCTTCATTTTCGAGTCGTGGAGGGCCCGAATGGGCTACCGGGACACGGCCAGAAGCCGAACCCGAGACCGATAGGCCCGCCGGCGATTTCGCCCTGCGGGCCTAGTGCTTCCTGGTCGGCGCACCCTCCGGATGTGGTCTTGACGGGGGAGTCATGATTTAGGCCCCGCCACGCTTCAGACCGCAGGCGGACCTGCGCCGCCGCGGAGGTGGAGATATCTCAGTGGCCATTGATGCCGGCCCGGCGCTTCCCGATCAGCTCCCGCTGGTCGGCTGTCGGCGGCACACTCTCCGTGATCTTCGTCGGGCGCCCTTTGATGGCGCCAAACGTGCACTGACAGCGGTCGAATAGAGGAAGGTACGCACATGCCTCGCACCTGGCTTCGTCTTGCCTGCATGGCAACAGTTTTGGTCCTGGTCCTCGCCGCGTGCACCAGCGGCGGGAGCGGCGCGCCCGCCGCCAGCGGCGGCGCCAAAGGCGCCATCAAGATCTGGTATTCGAACAACAAGGAGGAGGTCGCCTGGGCCAAGGCCGTCTTAGCAGCCTGGAACAAGGACCATGCCAACGAGCAGGTCACCGGCGAGGAGATTCCCGCCGGCAAGACATCTGAGGAGGTCATCGGCGCCTCGATCACAGCTGGAAACACCCCGTGCCTGATCTTCAACACGGCGCCGGCGGCGGTTCCGCAGTTCCAGAAGCAGGGCGGCCTGGTGGCACTCGATACATTCCCGGACGGGGCCAGCTATGTCAAGGACCGCACCGGCAACCGGGCCGACCAGTACAAGTTCACCGATGGCAAGTTCTACCAGATGCCCTGGAAGACGAACCCGGTGATGATCTTCTACAACAAGAAGGTCTTCGCCAAGGCTGGCCTTGCGACGGACAACCCGCCGCTCAAGACCTACGACGAATTTCTCGCGACCGCCAAGACCCTCGTCGCCAAGGGCGGCGTCCAGGCGGCGATCTGGCCCTCGCCGACCTCCGACTTCTTCCAGCCGTGGTTCGACTTTTATCCGCTTTTCATCGCCCAGAGCGGTGGTAAGCAGCTGGTCGAGGGCGGCGAGCCACAGTTCACCAGCCCCGATGGGCTGGCGGTGGCCAATTTCTGGAAGGCCTTGTACGACCAGAAGCTGGCACCCAATGAGCCGTACCCGAAAGATTCTTTCGGTGATCAGAAGGCGGCCATGGCGATCGTTGGCCCCTGGGCCATCGCGGTCTACGCCGGCAAGGTCGAATGGGGTGCCGTGTCGGTGCCGACCAAGGACGGCAAGGATCCCAAGGAGATCCATACCTTCAGCGACGAGAAGTCGATCGGCATGTACACCAGCTGCAAGAACCGCGGTACCGCCTGGGAGTTCTTGAAGTTCGCAACGAGCAAGGACAATGACGGGCAGCTCCTCGAGCTGACCGGCCAGATGCCGATGCGGGCCGACGTGGTGACCGCTTACCCGGATTACTTCCAGAAGCACCCCGAGTATCAGCAGTTCGCCGACGCGGCGAGCCGCACGGTCGAGGTGCCGATCGTCCCGAACTCGGTTGAGATGTGGCAGACCTTCCGCACGGCATACAGCGAGTCGGTGATTTTCGGCAAGAAACCGATCGACCAGGCCTTCAAGGAGGCGGCCGACAAGATCAAGACGCTCGTCACCGGGAGCTGAGGAATGGCGGTTGTCGCCGCCGCACGGCGGGGGCGGATGCGCAGGCTGATCGGGCGCGACCCGATCGGCTACGCATTCATCGCGCCCTACGTCCTCTTTCTCGCGGCCCTGTTCGCGTACCCCTTGCTGCTGGCCCTCTACATCTCTTTCTTCGATTACTTCTTCGCCGCGCCGGGAGCCGAGGTGGAGCGCCCGTTCGTCGGGCTGCGCAACTACACGCAGATCCTGGGTGATCCGGTCTTCCAGCGCGCGATCATCAACGTGGTGGAGTTCATCGTCATCAACGTTCCGTTGACAGTGGTGCTCTCGCTGGTGCTGGCCTCTGCGCTGAACGCCAACCTACCGTTCCGCACCTTCTTCCGCACCAGCTACTACATCCCATACGTGACCGCCAGCGTCGCGGTGATCGGCGTCTGGCTGTGGCTCTTCTCCGGCAGCGGGCTCCTGAACGGCTTGTTCGGCCCGCTGTCGCCCAAGCCTTCGTGGCTCGTCAACGAGTTCTGGGCGATGCCGGTGATCGCCCTCACCGTGACCTGGAAGCAGCTCGGCTTCTACGTGCTCATCTACCTGGCTGCGCTGCAGAACATCCCGCGCGAGCTCTACGAGGCGGCGGAGGTCGACGGCGCCGGCGTCGTCCGGCGCTTCCTGGCGATCACCGTGGCGGAGGTGCGTCCGGCGACCACCCTGGTCGTCATCCTGGCCACGATCATTGGGGCCAACCTCTTCACCGAGCCGTACCTGCTCACCGGCGGTGGCGGCCCGAACGGGGCCTCGATGTCGCCGGTGCTGCTCATGTATCGCCAGGGGATCGAGCAGGGACACGCGGGCTACGCCGCCGCGATCGGAGCGGTCCTGGCGGTTGGCGTGATGGTCATCTCGGCGATCAATCGTTTCGTGCTCGAGAGGGAGTAACCATGGCCAGCTCTGTCGCGACCGAGCGCGAATCCTCACGGGTCATCCGGCGCGAACCCGCGGCGCCCATGTCCTGGGGCCGTGTAGCGGGGCTCGCGGTGCTGACGCTCGGCGCCGTCGTCTTCCTGTTTCCCTTCTACTACATGGTGGTCGGCGCACTCCAGCGCGAGCCGAATACCGACATCTCGGGCGCCTTCCCGAACCCTGCCAACCTGACCCTCGCCAACTTTGCCGACATCAACGCCCAGGTCGACCTGGTTCGCACGCTGGTCAACTCGGGCATCTTTACCGGCGGAGTGCTGTTGGCGACCTTCGTGATCGGCATGCTGGCTGGCTATGCCCTGGCCCAGCTCGATTTCCGTGGACGCAGCGTCGTCTTCAACGCGATGCTCCTGATCCTGGTGCTGCCCTTCCAGCTGTTCATGATTCCGCTCTACGTCCTAATCGTGCGCACCTATGGCCTGGCGGACAACTATCTGGGGATGATCCTGCCTTTCGCGGTGAACGCCACGGCGGTCTTCATCTTCCGCCAGTTCTTCCTGCAGCTCCCGCGCGAGCTGTTCGAGTCGGCTCGCATCGACGGCGCCTCCGAGATCATGATCCTGCGCCGGATCGCCATCCCGCTGGCCCGGCCTGCGATCATCACCGCCCTGATCGTCACATTCATCGGGCCCTGGAATGAGTTCCTGTGGCCCTTCCTGATCACCAAGCAACACGATCTGCAGCCGCTCGCCGTGGCGCTGGCCAACTACATCTCGACGGTTGCTGCGCGGGCGGCCAACCCATTCGGCTCGATCCTGGCCGGTGCGGTGGTGCTCGCCATCCCGGCCGTCATCGTCTTCGTGGTCTTCCAGCGCCAGTTCATCGAGTCGAACCTCGGCTCCGGCGTGAAGGGATGAGCCAGCCGCAGGCTGTCGCGGTGGGATGACCGCGACCGATCGAACCGATGCGCCGCCCGTCGGCGCGATCCCCTTCAGCCTCGAGCGGCTCGGGGTTGTCATGTCACCCCTCGCCGGCGAGCCGACCGAGGCGTGCGGGGTGCTCAACCCCGCCGCGGCGCGCAGGGGCGGGGAGGTCTTCCTCTTCCCGCGCCTGGTGGCGGAGGGGAACTACTCGCGCATCGGACGCGCGCGGGTCATCTTCGATACGGCGGGGATCCCGGTCGACGTCGAGCGGGTCGGAGTCGTGCTCGAGCCTGAGGAGGCCTGGGAGCTCCACGTCGGTGGCGGTGGCGTGGAGGACCCGCGGATCACCTACCTGCCGCAGCTCAGCCGCTGGATCATGACCTACACCGCCTTCGGTCCGCTCGGCCCGCGCATCGGCCTGGCGGCGTCGGCCGACCTCGAGCGCTGGGAGCGACTCGGGCCGGTCTCGTTTGCCTATGATTCAGGGCTGGCGACCGACCTGAATCTGTACCCCAACAAGGATGCAGTCATCTTCCCGGAGCCGGTCGCGGACCCGACCGGGAGCCCTGCCTACGCCATCCTGCACCGGCCGATGTGGGATCTCTCCCTGGCCCGACCCGGCGAGGATGAGCCGCTGCCGGCCGGCGTCGCAGATCCGCGCCCGGGGATCTGGGTCAGCTTTGTCGCGGCGGCCGCGGTCGAGGCCGACCTGCGAGCCCTGACGCGCTTCGGTGGGCACCGCCCGGTCGCGCTCTCTGAGCGCCCCTGGGAGGCCCTGAAGATTGGTGCCGGCACGCCGCCGGTCCGTATCGCCGAGGGCTGGCTGGTCGTCTATCACGGAGTTGCCGGCACGCTCTCGCGGGATCTGCAGCCTCAGCCCGACGTGCGCTACTGCGCAGGCGGGCTGATCCTCGACGCGGCCGACGTAACCCGCGTGGTGGCTCGTTCCGTCAAGCCGCTCCTCGAGCCCGAGCTCCCCGAAGAACTGACCGGGACCGTGCCGAACGTGGTCTTCCCGACCGCCATCGAGCCGCTGGACGAGAGCGGGTCTTCGGCCCACGTTTACTACGGCATGGCCGACTTGCGGATTGGTGTCGCCCGCCTGCACCGGACTGGGCCGCGGCCATGAGCGGTCGGCTGCCACCCCCGCTCGGGCTGGGCCTGGTCGGCTGCGGGCGATTCGGCACGTTCTGCCTTGCGGCCGCGGCGGATCTGCCGAGCATCATCGCGGTCGCCGTCACCGATGTCGACCCCGACCGTGCTGCGGGCTTGGCGGCCGCGCACGGCGCTCGCGCAGTGCCCGATCTTGATGCGCTGCTGGCCGACCCCGAGGTTGAAGTCGTCATCATCGCCACACCGCCGGTCGCCCACGGACCGATGGCGCGCGCCGCCGCGGAGGCCGGAAAGCACGTGTTCTGCGAGAAGCCGCTCGCGATCGATCTCATTGCGGCGAGCGCCGCAGTCGAGGCGTCGGAGCGCCTCCAGCGGCGGCTGACCGTGGACTACGTGATGCGCTGGAACCCGCTGTACTGGTTGGTGCGTCGGCTCCAGGAGCTGCGACGCGCGGACGGTACCGCGCTGCTGGGGCCGTTACAGCGCTTCGCGCTCGAGAACTTGGCCGCCGACGAGCCGGCGGGCAGCTGGTTCTGGGATCGCGGCGTCAGCGGCGGCATCTTCGTCGAGCATGGCGTCCACTTCTTTGACGCAGCCGCCTGGCTGTTCGGCAGCCAACCGCTCATCGTCCAGGCGCTTGAGGTGGAACGCGATGCGAATCCGGTCGACACCGTGATTGCCAGCGCGGTGCATCCCGGCGGCGGCACCGCCAGCTATTACCATGCCTTCACCCACCCGGATAGGGCGCAATACCAGGCCGTCCTCCTCGACTGGGGCTTCGCTCACGGTCTGTTGCGCGGCTGGATCCCGGTCGAGCTCGAGCTCGAGGTCTGGACCGATGCAGAGGGCGCCGCGCTGCTCGACGCGCAGCTGGCCGATTCCGCCGAGGCCCTTGCCGTCCCGCACGTCCGACCCTCCGGGCGCGAGGCGATCGACCTCCGCGTCACCGACGTCGCCGAGGCCGGGCTATGGAGCGGGCGCGGCGAGGAGCGCCAGGTGACCCACCGCCTTCGGGTATGGGCCACCCTCGGCGGCCAAGACGCGAAATTACTCGTCTACCGCGAGAGCGTTCGTGCCGGGATCGCGGACCTCGTTGAGGCGGTGCGCAGCGGACGGTCGCCGGCGGTTGGCATTACCGACGTCTACGAAAGCCTGGCCACGGCCATCGCCGCGCAGGAAGCGGCCGACGCGGGTCGCACCCGGGAGCCTGAACATCTACAACTGAGGAGCTTCGCATGACCACCAGATCAGTCGACAATCGCACCCGTGCGCGGCCATCGCCCACGCTGGCGGCGGCTGTCGCATTCTCGCTGCTTGTTGGCCTGGCCTCGGCTGGGTCCGCGCTGGCAGCACGGGCGCCACTCACCAATTTGGCCCATCTCGACTTCCTGGGCGACAGCGTCACCCCACCGTCGCAGGCCGGCCACACCACCTATCGCCTCGCCCAAGAGCCGAGCCTGCGGGTCCTGTGGACCTACGCCGAGCCGGACGGCACCGGGGGCTACCGCCGCCTCGGCGGTGGCACCTACCACCCTGACACCAACACCTACGGGCAGGGTGCCTTCAACACCGACGATCTCACCAGGGCGGCGGTGGTCTACCTCCGCCATTGGCGCCTGTTTGCGGATGCTCACAGCCGCGACGCCGCCTACGGCTTGCTCCGCGCGGTCGCCTACATGCAGACGCTCAGCGACGGCGCCCGCCGCGGCAACTTCGTGCTCTGGATGCAGCCGAACGGCACGCTTAATCCGAGCGCCGATCCCAAGGAGACCCCCGACCCGTCCGACTCGGGTCCGTCGTACTGGCTCGCCCGAGCCATCTGGGCGCTGGGCGAAGGCTATGAGGCCTTCCGCGCTGCCGACCCGACCTTCGCCGCCTTCCTGCGCGACCGCATGAACCTGGCCCTGGACGCACTGGATCGCCAGGTGCTGGTCCGGTACGGGTCGTACCGGGTTCTCGACGGAGCACAGGTTCCGGCCTGGCTGATCGTCGACGGCGCGGATGCCAGCTCAGAGGCGGTCTACGGCCTTTCCGCGCTCGTGCGCGCCCAGCCTGCCGATGCCCGAGCTCGCCTCGACCTCGAGCACCTCGCGGATGGCCTGGCACAGATGCGCCTCTCCGCCGATTCGTCAGCCTGGGCGTTCGGGGCGATCCTGCCCTGGGCCGGCTCACGATCGGTCTGGCATGCCTGGGGCGACCAGATGGCCGGGGCCCTGGCGACGGCCGGTTCCGCTCTCGGTAAGCAGCCCTTCATCGCCACCGCCGTTGCTGAGGCTGCCAGCTTCACGCCCCACCTGCTGGTGCAGGGCGGCGCCGACCAGGGCTGGCTGCCGGCGCCGGCTGAGCGGGCGCAGATCGCCTACGGAGCCGATGCCACCCTCCAGAACCTGCTCCGCACGGCCGACGCGAGCGGGCTCAACGGGTTTCGCAGGATGGCCGCAATCGGGGCGGCTTGGTACTTCGGCAACAACCGCTCCGGCGTACAGATGTACGACCCGGCGACGGGCCGCACCTTCGACGGGCTGGAGGCGGACGGACGGGTCAACCGCAACAGCGGCGCCGAGAGCACCATCCACGGGCTCCTGTCGATGCTGGCCCTCGACGCCCGCCCCGACGTAGCCGCCGCCGCGACTTCACGCAACGCCCGGGTTGGGCAGCTGAGCTGGACCTTGCTGGAAGCGGAGGCGGGCGCTCTACGCGGCGCTGCCCGGGTGGTCACGCCGCCGAGCGCGTGGACCGGCGAAAGCCTCTGGAGCGGGGGGCAGTATGTCGAGCTGCTCCCCGGCGGCCGGGTGACTCTGGCGGCGGCGCTGGCGGAGGCGGGTCGCTATCGGCTGCTGCCAGTCTTCGATCGCCAGGAGGCTCCGCTTCGATCAATTGGGACCGGCCATCGCTTCGACAACGGGTCGCTCGGCACCCTCTGGCACGGCGGGGCCGGGGCGCCCGGCGTCTCGCCAACCTCCGGCTATCTCGACATCGGCAACGTCGGCTCGGATCGGGTGCTGAAGTCCGGATCATTGGCCATTGAGTCCGCCTACGTCGGCGACGGCCGGCCGGTGCGGCTGGATGCGCTGTTGTTGCAGCCCGAGGTCGAGCGCATCATGCTCGCCGGCGAGGGCGGCAGCCAGGGCCTGCTGCGGAGCTGGGCGACGACACGCCGGCTGGCCACGATCGACACTGGAGGCGACGACATAACCGCCTACGCCTACGACCCCAGCGGCCACCTGGTCGAGACGGTGCGCGGCAATGGGAGGTTCGCGGTGCCGGTTGAGCCGTCTGGCTTCACGTATCTCCTCGGAGGCTGAGGCTCACCCGGGCGCACTAATGACCAGCCGCGCGGGGCCGCTGATCCGCTATGCCAGGAACGGCGAGATCAATATCGCCTACTCCGTCGTGGGCGGCGGTCCTCGGGACCTGATCATCATTCAGGGATCCGTGACCAATCTTGCAGTCTTGTGGGATGAGCCGCGCTACCGCGCCTTCTTCGAGCGGCTCGGCTCGATTGCTCGGGTCATCACCTTCGACAAGCGGGGCATGGGTCTCTCCGAGAGAGTCGAGGCGGGCACGATGGAGGATCGCATGGATGACGTTCGCGCCATCCTCGATGCCGTCGAGTCGGCGCGCGCGGTTGTCCTTGGCGTTTCAGAGGGTGCCCTGCTTGCGACCCTGTTTGCGGCCTCTCACCCAGATCGCACCGAAGCCCTCATTCTGCTGGGTGGGGAGACCCGGGAGGAGAACGACGAGGAGTGGGCCTGGGGCGACGGCACCCGCGAGCAGTTCGAGTCCTGGATGGCTGACTGGTCAGACTGGGGGGAGGGCGGGTTGATCAGTTTCCTTGCACCAAGCCTGGCCGATGACCCGTTGGCGCACGAGTGGTTCGGAAGGCTTCAGCTGCAGGCCGGTAACCCGCGAACCATCCAGGCGCACATGCGCGCCTCCTTCGGCACCGATACGCGCGCCATCCTCCCGACCGTGGCAGCGCCCACTCTGGTCATACATCGGACCGGCGACCTCGCCGTCAACGTGAACCAGGGTCGATACCTTGCCGAGCACATCCCCGGTGCAAAGTACGTCGAGCTCCCCGGTGTCGATCACCTGCCGTGGGTGGGTGGCGACGACATCTCGGCCGAGATCGAGGAATTCATGACCGGTGTCCGTCCGGCGCCTCAATCAGACCGGGTCCTGGCCACCGTTCTCTTCAGCGACATCGTGGGCTCCACGGAGCTTGCCGCCCGACTGGGCGACGCCCGATGGACCCGGCTGCTGCGGGCTCATGGCGACGCTATCCGAAGGGAGCTCGAACGCTTCAACGGCGTCGAGATCGATACCGCCGGCGACGGGTTCTTCGCCAGCTTCGATGGCCCCGCCCGCGCCATCCGCTGCGGAAGCGCAATGATCGCCGCGGTGGCGCCGCTCGATCTGCAGCTGCGCATCGGTCTGCATACCGGCGAGTGCGAACGCGTAGGGGACAAGCTCGGAGGTATCGCGGTCCACACCGGTGCGCGGGTCGGCTCCCTGGCGGGAGCGGGAGAGGTGCTGGTATCGAGCACGGTCCACGACCTGGTCGCGGGATCTGGGATCGTCTTTGCGGACCGCGGTGTACAGATCCTGCGCGGCGTTCCCGGCGAGTGGCGCATCTACGCCGTCGTGTGAGGACCAGAACCCTTCGCATGTTCGGCGTTCCGTTAATAATCGGTCTCTAGCCTTGCGAACGACGCCGGCTGGATGCCGCGCTCGGTCGCTGGAGGCTTCGGCCATGACTGAACCCAAGACCCATCGACGCGTCCGTGGGCCGGCTACGGTGCGCGTGGCGATGTGGAGCTCACGCCACCGCTGGCCGGTAGCGGCCGGTTGGTTCCTGGCCACGATCGGGGTGTTCCTTCTCAGTCTCGCGCTGGGTGGCATCCGGACGGACGACCCCAACGGCAGCCCGAACGACGTCCAGACCGAGTCGGCGAAGGCGATCGCGGTGTTCAACGCCGGCGGAAGCGGCACCCCCTTCGAGTCCGTAACGATCGTGGTGACCCATCCCAGCCTCCGTATCGCGGATGGGGCCTTCCGCACCTTCGTTGGCGAAGCCGTGCACCAGCTCAGTGCCCTGTCGATCACACAGGCCGGTGCGAGCCTGCCGGCCTTCGACCAGGTCGAGGACCCCACGACTGCTCCGCCCGATGCCGGCCTCGTCTCGCCCGATGGCTCGGCGGCCCGAATCGTCGCCCGCATCAACGGTGACGCGGCCACGGTCGAGCGGCATCTACTGCCGGTGCGGCCGGCCATCCAGTCGATCGAGGCGAAGGGCGGAGGCTTCATTGTCCATTCGGTGAGCTCGACGCTCACCAATGAGGACATCACGAACCTGATCAACAGCAGCCTCGATCGGACCTTTGCGACGATCGGCCTGACGTTCATCATCCTGCTCATCACCTTCGGCGCGTTCCTCGCGTCGCTCGTCCCCCTCGTGCTCGCCACGACGGCGCTGCTGGCAGCGTTCGGCATCCTGGGCATCTTCAGCCAGACCGTCACCCCCGCCAGCCCATATGCCACCCAGCTGGTGGTCCTCATCGGGCTCGCCGTCTCGGTCGACTACTCGCTGTTCATGATCACCCGCTTCCGCTCCGAACGACGCCGCGGCCTCGACAGGCTGCTGGCGATCGAAAAGGCAAGCAGCACCGCCGGACGAGCGGTCTTCTTCAGCGGCCTCGCCGTGATGATCTCGATCGCCAGTCTGTTCATGATCGACGTCTCGATCTTCCGCTCGATGGCGATCGGCACCATCGGCGTCATCCTGGTCGCAGTGGTCGGCAGCCTCACGTTCCTGCCGGCCACGCTCGCGATCCTCGGCGACCGGGTCAACGCCGGCCGCGTGCCATTCTTTGGTCGCGATCGGGGTGAGGGTGGTGGGCTCTGGTCGAGGCTCGTCTCGTCCGTCATGAGGCGGCCAATCCGCCTGGCGCTGCTGGCCACCGCGGCACTCCTCGTCCTGGCCGCCCCGATGCTCCACCTGCGCATCGGGGTGACCGACTTCACCTCGTTCCCGGATCAGATCGACGGCGTCCAGGCGGTCAAGCTGCTCGATGCGAAGTGGCCCCAGGGCAGCACGCTCGACCTGTCGGTGGTGGTCACCGGCTTCGAACGGGCCGATACCAAGGCGGCCATCCAGGCCTTCCAAACTAAGGGACTCACCATCCATGGGCTGAGCGGCCCGGCCACGGTCACGCCGTCACGGGATGGCAAGGTCGGGCTCGTCTCATTCACTCAGGCCGGCAGCACACAGAACGACCCGACCAGCCAGGCGCTCGTGCGAGAGATGCGCACGACCGTGGTTCCTGCGGCGTTCGGCGGCCTCCCTGGGGTGCACGCCTATGTCACCGGCAACGCAGCCCAGGCCCTGGACGTGACGCAGATCTACCTCGACGCCATCCCGCTCGTTTTCGGCTTCGTCCTCGGGCTCTCGTTCCTTCTCCTGCTTGTCGTCTTCCATTCGCTGGTCATCCCGCTCAAGGCTCTGGCCCTTAACCTCCTCTCGACCGCGGCCGCGTTCGGGGTCATGGCGGCCGTCTTCCAGGATGGGATCGTCGGCCACGCGTTCGGGCTGCAGCAGTCCAGCGTGATCGAGAGCTGGGTGCCGATCTTTGTGTTCGCGATCCTGTTCGGGCTGTCGATGGACTACCACGTCTTCATCCTGACGCGGGTCAAGGAGGCGCGCGATCGAGGGCTCGACTCGCGGGCGGCGGTCGCCAAAGGGATCTCGATCACCGCGGGCACGATCACCAGCGCGGCAACGATCATGGTTCTGGTCTTCGCTGCATTCGTGACCATTCCCTTCGCGTTCATCCAGGAGCTGGGCTTGGGACTCGCCGTCGCCGTCCTGCTTGATGCCACCGTGGTCCGCAGCATCCTCCTGCCAGCAAGCATGACGCTGCTTGGCGACTGGAATTGGTGGCTGCCAGGCTTCCTGCGCTGGCTCCCGCGGGTAACGATCGAGGGCGATCCCGAAGGCGACATCCCACCGCAGGAGGTTTCGGTCCTTTCCGCATAGCGGCGCGGTCGATGAGGCTCCGCCTGCACCCATGTTTCGGCTGGCGGATGAGCGGGCGACGGCCCTATGCTCGCGGCATCCCTCGCGGCATCCAACGCCGCTCACACCATAGAGGTGCCCGCGATGCGCGTTCCGCTGAGCGTCCTCGAGTTCCGCGATCGGGCGGCAGCCTATTTCGGCGACGTGGAGGCGGTCGTGGACGGAAACCGCCGATTTACATACGGGGAGTACGCGGAGCGGACGCATCGGCTCGCCAACGCGCTGCGCCAGCTCGGAGTCAAGCCCGGCGATGGGGTCAGCTTCATCAGCTACAACTGCCACCAGCTGCTGGAGGCCTACTACGGCGTGCTCGAGGCGGGAGGGGTGCTCAACCCCATCAATATCCGGCTGGCGCCGCCTGAGATCGGCTACATCCTGGGCCACGCGGGCTCGGAGGTCGTCTTCTACCACGCTGACTTCACGCCGATCGTGAATGCGATCCGGGAGCAGCTGCCGACCGGAATGCGATGGGTGGTGATGGAAGGGCAGGTGGGAGCGCCGGCCACGGACGAGTACGAGGCGCTCTTGAGCTCGGCCTCCTCTGATTACAACCCCGAGCCGATCGACGAGGATGCCACCGCCGAGCTCTTCTACACGTCGGGAACCACCGGGAAGCCCAAAGGTGTGGCCCTCACTCACCGCAACCTGCACCTCCATGGCATTTATGCCGGGCTGGCGCTGCGCGTCACCGATGCCGACACGGTCCTCCACGTGGTGCCGCTCTTTCATGTCAACGGCTGGGGCGCGCCGCACTGGACGACCCTCGCCGGGGGCCGGCACGTGATGCTTCGCAAATTCGATCCCGGCGCGCTGCTTCGTCTGGTCGAGCGCGAGAAGGTGACGCGCCTTTTGGGTGTGCCGACCATCTTCAACGCCCTCATCAACCTGGCCGAGCGGACCTCCTACGACGTTTCGAGCTTGAGGGAGGTGATTATCGGTGGCTCTCCCGCGTCGCCGACCCTAGTCAGAGCCGTCGAGGAGGCCCTGGGTTGCACCGCCATCGTGAGCTACGGGTTGTCGGAGACAACGCCAATCGTCTCGCTCGCCCGGTCGCGCGTCGAGCTCAGCGCGAAGGAGCCACCTCAGCAGGTCGCTGTCCGCAAGGCGATGACCGGCTACGCACTGCCCGGCGTCCGGCTTCGGGTCATGGACGACTCGGGGAGTGACGTTCCGCCCGACAGTGAGCAGATCGGCGAGATCGTGGTGCGCTCGAACGTGGTGATGGAGGGCTACTACCGCGACCCCGAAGGGACCGCGGAGAAGATCGTGAACGGCTGGTTCCACACCGGGGACATGGCCACCATCGATGAGCAGGGCTACATCGCGATCAAGGACCGCTCCAAGGACATCATCATCCGCGGCGGGGAGAACATCAGCTCGGTGGAGATCGAGAACGCGATCAGCTCGCATCCGGCTGTGATGGAGTGCGCAGTAGTGGCCGCGCCGGACGACAAATGGGGTGAGGTGCCGGTCGCGCTCGTAGTGTGCAAGGAGGGCGAAAGCGTCACTGCGCCGGAGCTGCAGGCCCACGTTCGGAGCCAGCTGGCCGGCTTCAAGGTGCCGCAGTCTTTCGAGTTCCGCGAGTCACTCCCCAGGGGCGGGACTGGGAAGATCCTCAAGGGCGACCTGCGCGAGCCCTTCTGGGCTGGCCACACGAAACGCGTGAACTAGCCTGCGCTGTACGTGTTCCTGTTTCGGAGGCCCAGCTGATCCGTCCTATTCCGCCGACGCACTCACCCGAGGCCGATTGGGCACGAAACGCCGGTCGAATGGTCGGAACATTAGCGCCGCGGATTCTTGACGGGCACAAACGCTGCCAGGGCACCAAACGAGTCGAGTCGACGATCTCTGAGCTCGCTGGCCAACCTATGGCAGTCCGAATCGCCACCAATTGATGTGAGGCACATGCCATGTTGCGCAGTCGTTTGACGGAGCGATTCAAGCTGGACCATCCGGTCATGTCGGCGCCGATGGGCTTCGCTGGGGGCGGCAAACTCGCGGCTGCCGTGTCGGCGGCCGGCGGCCTCGGCTTGATCGGCGGCGGTTATGGGGAGGAGCGCTGGCTTCGGGAGCAAATTAAGGCGGCCGGCAACCAACGTGTTGGCTGCGGCTTCATCACTTGGTCGCTGAAGAAGCAGCCGCACTTGCTCGAGATCGCGCTCGACGGCGCGCCCGGCGCCATGTTCCTGTCGTTCGGCGACCCGAAGCCATTCGTCGGCCGCATCAGGCAGGCGGGCGTGCCGTTCATGTGCCAGATCCAGACCGTGCTTGACGCCCGGCGGGCGATCGATCTGGGCGCTGACGTCCTGGTCGCCCAGGGCGCCGAGGCCGGCGGCCATGGCGAGAAACGCGGCACCTTCACCCTGGTGCCGGAAGTCGCGGATCTGATCTCCTCACGCGCCTCCGAAACTCTGCTGTGCGCCGCCGGCGGCGTGGCCGACGGCCGCGGCCTGGCGGCAGCCCTTGCGCTGGGCGCCGATGGGGTCGTCGTCGGCACGCGATTCTGGGCCAGCGAAGAAGCTCTCGTGCATCCCAATCTGCAGGCGGCGGCGGTGTCGGCCAGCGGAGATGACACCTTGCGGTCGCGCGTGATCGACATGGTGCGTGGGCTGGATTACTGGCCGGCGCGGTATGACCTGCGCACGCTGAGGAGGGCCGCGACCGATCGCTGGCACGGCAAGGAGGCGGAGTTGCGGGCCGTTGCCGAAGCGGAGGTCGCACGGTACGCCGAAGCCGCGGCGAATGGCGATGCCGGAAACGTCAGCGCTATTGCTGGCGAAGCGGTGGGGCTGATCCACGGCATCGCGCCCGCAGGCACGATCTTGCGGACAATGACCACCGAGGCGGAAGACATCCTGAGGAAGGCGGCGGGGTGGATCGCGGCATGAGGGCGCTGTTTGCCCTAAGCCCGTCAGGTACGGCGAAAGGCCCTGCCTTCGGCTCGAGGGCGTCCACCTTCGGCACGGCCAACATTCCAAATTGAGGCCTGCCCGGGCAGGCTTGCCTAGACCTGCTCCAGGGTCACAACCGCGTCGCTTGCGCTCACGCCGAGCCCGATCGGACAGGACACGCCCGTGCTGTGGTCAGGACAATAGCCTCGCGGATTCTTGGCCAGGTACTGCTGGTGGTAGTCCTCGGCGAAGTAGAACTCCGGAGCACGGCGAATCTCGGTCGTGATCTCGCCGTAGCCCGCCTTTGTCAGCTCCGCCTGGTAGGCGTCGCGCGATGCCGCGGCGGCGGCTTGTTGCGCGTCGGTATGGGTGTAGATAGCGGACCGGTACTGCGTTCCCACGTCATTTCCCTGCCGCATTCCCTGGGTTGGGTCGTGGTTCTCCCAGAAGATGCGAAGCAGCTGCTCGTACGAGACGAGCTTCGGATCGAAGACGACGCGAACGGCCTCAGCCTGGCCCGTCTTCCCCGAGCAGACCTCCTCGTAGGTTGGATTTGGGGATGAGCCGCCCTGGTAACCGGCCGCGGTCACGATGACGCCAGGGGTCTGCCAGAAGGTCTTCTCGGCGCCCCAGAAGCAGCCGAGGGCGAAGTCGGCCAACTCCGATCCCTCAGGGTAGGGCGCTGCGAGCGGCGTGCCGCTGACGAAGTGGCGCTCGGCGGTGGAGATCGGTTGAGACCGACCGGGAAGCGCATCGGCTGGATTGGGGAGCTTGGTCTTGGACGAATTGAAGAGCCACATGTCGAAAGTCTAGCGCGATTGCGTGACGATGCCGCGAAGGCGAGCTAGTTCGCGGCAAGCGGTGGGCGATCCACGCCGCGGCGCACCGCATCCAGCGTGCGCAGGTCGTGCGCGGCCGCAGACAGGAAGTCATCCTTCAGGCGAGTTGCCTCCTCGCGCGCCTCGACCCGCGCCGCCTCCTCGATGAGGGTGCGGCTCTCCAGGATGACCGCTGCCTGGTCGGCGAGCAGCTTCACGAGGCTGAGATCATCCTCCGCGAAGATGGACGCGCGCCGGGCATACACCAGCAAGACCCCGAGCGACTTGCCATTCGCGACGATCGGCGCGCCCACGACTGCCGTTGCGTCGCGCTGGTCGTAGAGCTGGGCGTTGGCCGGATCGGTGCGGCGGGCATCGGCCGTGAAGAAGGGACGGCCCTCGGTGAAGACCTTGCCGCCGATGAGGGCATCGGGCTCCGTCTCGAACACGGCCCCGTTGCGCTCGTGGTACTGCAGCTTGTTCCGGCGCGGATCGAGGAGGCCTACCGTGGCCGAGGGCGCGCCGGTCGACTCCGCGGCGCCGCGCTCCAGCTCGGCGACGATGGCGTCCGTAGTCGGCAGCCGCGGCAGGCTGGCGGCGCGGCCGAGGAAGCGGCGCAGCTCCGGTTCCTGCCTCGCGCGTCGCAACGCTGCCGGAGTCGAGAATCCGATGAAGTAGGCGACCCCCGCAGCGAGGCCCAGCAGCTGCGTACCCATCTGGAGGCTGGTGGCATAGGCCGGGGCCAGAAGCCCGACGATGGCGAGCACGAAGGCGAGCGCCACACGGCCCGAGCCGATCGCGACAGCCTGCATGCGGCGCTGCGTCACGCCTCGGGAGCGCGTTGCGAGACGGGCAAACGCGATGCTCCCATAGCCGCCGAGGGCCACGAACCACGCGACGCTGAGCGCCGAGAGCCAGATCGGAGTCGGGTGTGGCAAGACGAACGCCGCGCCCATCAGCAGCACGGTGCCGGCAGCCGCTCCGACCATGATCCAGCTCCGCCGTGGAGCAAACGGCCTGCGTCACCAGCCACAGGAAATCGTAGGCGCTCAAACTGACCTCAGGACTTCGAGTGCCGGGGATTGTACGGCGAGAGCTTAAGATCTCCAGCGAGGCCTCGGGGCTCACCTCGTTCACGTACCCGGTATCTCCGAGCCAGGCCGCTCGAGATGGACATGTGGGAGCGGCCACGAGACGCGCAGCTCTTCCGGCAGCAGCAGCGAGATCGTCCGACAGCGCTGGCAGACCGCGCGCGCCGGCAGCTCGGGAAGCTGCGGCGGGCGACCCGGGAGGACGGCGCGAAGCAGCCCGATCTGCGAGCGGGCGACCCGGCGCCACCAAGCATCAATCGCGTGGTATTGCGTCTGGGGCTGATCGGCAAGGCGCTCGGCGCGGAGATCCCAGACCCCGTCCGGCCGCTGAAGCCAGCCGGGCGGAAATGCGAAGAGCCGCACTGCTACACCGGGAGAGCGGGGATAGGTGGGCGGCGGCTCCAGGGTCAGTCGTTGCCGGCCACTGGCGACCCTGGGCGGTACGTCCAGCTCCTCGATCACGCCGAACTCGCGGTTGCACAAGTAGGCGCCCTCGCGCTGGCTCCCGCACAGCACGTGGTGCCCGGTTGAGTCGAGCCGAGCGACTCGACGAGGCTCCTCGACCGGCATCGCTTGATCGCCGCTCTCCCTAGTCCGGCTCCTGCATAAAGAGCTCGGTGAAGTCCGTGCAGCGGCCCTCGTCGTCGAGGCGCACGATCAGGATGTTGTGATATCGGCGCTGCGACGCTTCGCCTGTGGCCCGGTAGGTGGTGACGCAGCGAGCGACGCCAAGGTCACCATTCACTGCCAATGGCTCGCAGAACATCGTCCAGCTCTCCGGATCGTCCGGCTCCTTCAGCCAGGCCTCGACGATCTCCTCCCGATCCCGCGCACCCTCAGTGAGAGATTCCCATGGGTGCCAGCGGTACACCGCGTCGTGCGTGAAGAGCTCGCGGATCGTGTCGGCGTCATTGCTGCGCCAGGCGACGATGTAGCGGTCCAGCCAGGTGTCGAGGGCGGCAAGCTCGGTCATGGACGTTCCTCGCTCTGTGAACGACTGTGGGTTAAATGTGGATGAAGAGCCGCGCGGCGCGGAAACTCGGGGATAAGTGGGATTGCGCCCATCGTGGCCCTAAGCCTATCCTCTGGGTGTCCCGAAGGGGCAGCGATATACCGGTTCAGGAGATTGCATCAAGCGTTCCGGTACCAGTTTGGTGGCTTCGGTCGCCGGGCCGGACGCAGTTCCTTCGGGGCGTTTCGCTGCCCTCAAATGCGCTCCACCACCACGCCTTCGACTTCTCCAGGCGAGCGCAGCAGATCAATTCGCCCAATGCCCTCCGCGACCAGCATCGGCAGCGATTCGACGAGCCACCGATGCTGCCGCCGGATTGCAGACGCGGGAACGCGATGCGCCAAGCGCAGCTCGTTGCGCTCCAGGCAGATCGCCAGCGGGAGGTCGAGTACCACCGCGATCGCCAGCCGACCGTGGCGGCGTGCCGCGTCGATCAGGGGCCTGCGCGCCCAACGCTGAACGTTGGTGGCATCGACCACGGTGAGCCGGCCACGCGCCAGGCGCATGCGGAGCGCGATACCAAGGAGCTCGAAGGCATCCTCGGTCGCGGACTGGTCCGACTCGTCGCCGGCGATCAGGCCGCGCAGCGCATCTGACGAGAGCACGTCGGTCGGGCCGAAATGCCGTGCCGCGAAGGTTGACTTTCCGGACCCGGAGGCACCCATCAGCATTACCAGCGCATCGCCGGGTACGCGAAGAGGCGCGAGCGGGGGGCGATGATCGGAAGCGACCGGCGGCAGCATGGCCGTCAGCCGGGGGTGGGCCGGGTCAGCCCTCGTTCGCGATGCACTCCGCGCAGAGCTCGGAATCAGGGATCGGCGGCACGGGCGATCCGGTGGCGCGAGGCAGAGTCCGGCCGCATACGGTCAGCTCCGGATCACGCATCAGGTGCACCTTGGAAAAGTGGCGATCCGGCAAACGCCAGGTGACGTAACGGCGGGTAGGCATTGTCTTCATGTCAGCCGGTGAAGTATGCCTTAAATCGACCTCAGGCACAACTCGGCGGTCCGGAATCTGGCAGCATGAGGCGCGGCATGGCAAGCGCGAGGCGGATTGGCGTACTGACAGGCGGCGGCGATGTCCCGGGCCTCAACTCGGTGATCAAGAGCGTCGTCTACCGATCTACGGAGCTTGGGTACGAGGTCCTCGGCATCCGACGCGGCTGGAAGGGGCTCACCCACCTGCCCCCGGGCGACGAGCCCGACGGCGGGTACATCTGGCCGCTGGATCGGCGCAACACGAGGGCGATCGACCGCACCGGCGGGACGGTGCTGCACACATCGCGCACCAACCCGGCGCGCATGCCGAAGTCGGCGGTCCCCGACTGCATCGGTCCGGAACGGCTTGCCAGCCTGCAGACCGATGACGACTTCTACGACCTCACCCCGGTAGTGCTCGAGAACCTCGAGCGCCTGCAGATCGAGTCGCTGGTGGCGATCGGGGGGGACGACACGCTCGGCTACGCGCAGCGGCTGGGCGCCGAGGGCGTGCCCCTGGTCGCGATCCCCAAGACCATGGACAACGACGTGCAGGGAACCGAGTACTGCATCGGCTTCTCGACGGCGGTGACTCGCGCCAAGGAGCTGATCAACCGCCAGCGAACGACGCTCGGCTCCCACGAGCGGCTCGGGGTCTTTCGGATCTTCGGCCGCAACTCCGGCTATACCGCCTGGTACTCAGCCTACGTGACCAGTGCCCGCTGCGTGATCCCTGAGGCGCCGTTCGACCTCGAGGCGCTCGCCGGTCTGCTCGCCGACGACCGCCGCCTGAATCCGTCGGGCTACGCGTTCGTGATCGCCAGCGAGGGAGCCATCTGGAGTGGTGGGCGGCTGGACGATGTCGGCGAGCCCGACGCCTACGGCCACCGCCACAAGGCCGATGTCGGCTACGCGCTCGCGCTCGAGCTCCGCGGACGCACCGGGATCGAGACGGTGCACAGCGACCTGACCTACGACCTGCGCTCTGGAGAGCCCGATGCGCTCGACCAGATGGTCGCGATCACGTTCGCCAACGTCGCGATGGACCTCCTCGCTTCCGGCGTCACCGGCCGGATGGCCGCGATTCGCGAGGGCAAGTACGCCCACTCCCCTCTCCCCGACGCCTCTCTTGGGCCGCGCCAGCTCGACGTGGCGACGATGTACAACGCGGAGCGATTCAGACCCCGTTACGAGGCGCGGCTCGGCTCTCCACTCCTCCTCGGCCGCTCGGTGGGGGAGTGACCGACCGCTCAGAGCGCTCCGACCGTTCCGTCTGGGCGCCGTCGCAGCGGGTGCTGACGGTCGGCCTCATCGGGCTCGTGACCGCGGTCGCCTTCGAGGGGATGGCGGTGCCGACCATACTGCCGGCGATGGTCGCCGAGCTCGGTCAGCTCGAGCTGTACGGCTGGGCCTTCAGTGCATTCTGGCTGACGAACATCATCGGGATCACGCTCGGCGGCGGCGACGCGGACCGCCACGGGCCGGGGCGCGCCTTCGCCGTTGGGGCACTGCTCTTTGCCGCCGGCCTGCTCATCTCCGGCGTGGCCGGCAGCATGCCGATCGTGATCGTGGGGCGCGCCGTCCAGGGTTTCGGCTCGGGCGCGATCGGCGCCGTGGTCTACGTGGTCATCGCGCGAGGCTACGCGCCACCCGCCATGCCGCGCATGATCGCCTTCCTCTCAAGCGCCTGGGTGGTCCCGGGCCTGGTCGGCCCTGCGCTCGCCGGGCTGGTTGCCGAGCAACTCTCCTGGCGCTGGGTCTTCGCCGGACTGGCGCCCGCCGTGCTGGTCATGGGACTGGCCGTGCTGCGCCCGATCGCTGCGCTGGGGCGCTCCGAGGAGGCGGTCGGGCCCGCATCCGCTCAGCCGGGCAGCGGTGGCCGGCGCGCCCTCGACGCCGTTCGATTGGCTCTCGGAAGCACCGCCCTGCTGGCCGGCCTCAGCGCGCGTCAGCCGATCGCCGTGGCGGCGTTGCTCCTCGTCGGAGCATGGCTCTCAATTGGCGCTCTGCGCCGGCTCCTACCCGAGGGCAGCCTTGCAGCGCGTCCGGGACGTCCGGCAGTGGTGGCCCTCATGTTCCTGGTCGCCTTCGCGTTCTTCGGGACCGAGGCCTTCGTGCCGCTGGCAGTCACCACGGTGCGCAGTGCCTCGAC
>JALYTG010000228.1 GCA_030854405.1 Chloroflexota bacterium
ATGTCGGCCACCGCGCAGAGTCCCATCCCGCCGCCCAGTGCGGCGCCCTGCACCCGGGCGACCACCGGCACCGGGCAGAGGTCGATGGCGGCGAACATCGCATGCATCCTCGCGGCGTCGGCCGCATTCTCCGCGAGGCTGAGAGCCACCGAGCCGCGCATCCACTCCACGTCGGCGCCTGAGCTGAAGCTCTTGCCTTCCCCGGCCAGCACGACGACGCGGAGCCCGCCTGCCGGCTCAGCTCCGAACGCATTGAACGTGGACGTCAGCTCGTGGATCAGTTCGGCATTGAACGCGTTATGCACCTCGGGACGCGACAGCGTGACGCGCGCCACCGCGCCTTCGCGCTCGAGACGCATCAGACCGCTCACCGGCGGCCGCGGCGGTAGAAGGGCGCTGCGACGGCACGCACCTGGGACAGAAGGGGCTCTTCGAGCCAGACGACGTCTGTCCCGTCGGGGACGTCGACCGTGGCCGCAGCGCCCGGTGCGCCGGTCAGCCCGAGGAGGAGATGCGGACCGTCGGCCGTATCGGTCTCAACCAGGTAGGCCGATTCGACCCCGGTGGCTCGCAGCGTCCGGCCAAGGGAGGCTTCGAGCGGCTCCGCATCGCGGCCGGGCAGCCGGACGCGCAACGAGCGGCGGATGGTCGGCTCGAAGAGCGGCTCGTCGCTGCCCGGGCGACGGCCCTCGGCCAGCGCCGCGATCTCGTTCGGCTCGAAACGGTAGGGGATCGGTCCGGCCGGATCCATTACCGCCGGGAGGCCGGACGCGGCGAGGTTGGCGAACACGATGCGAGCGGGAAGCGGCAGGCTGGTGGTACCGACGGGTGCCCATGCGGAGAGCGCGCCTGGGGAGGCGAACAGGACGTTGACCGTGGATCCGTCGCCATCCCGGGCAAGCATCACCGCAATCTCGACCTCCTCGCTGTCGGTCACTGCCCTTTCGAGCGCCTCGCGGGCCTCCGCGCCCGTGCCAGGCGGAACCGGCAGGAGGAGGGTCGACTCCATCAGCGCGCGGTGAAAGGCCTCGAGTGGTCGCGGGTCCGCTCCATCCTGCGCGTCACGGGCGGCGAGCATCGCCTCGAAGAGGCTTGCTGCGCTGACCTCGAGCGAGCCGGTCGGCGTCGAGCGGTCATGGGAGCGCGGAGCGGGCGCGTCGGTCTGGCTCGTCATCGACGGCAGCCTACCCGAAGCGGCAGCGGGGAGGCGCAGTGCTAGCATCGATCGATGATCCGCGGCATCGACCACCTGGTGATCGCCTGTTCGGATCCCGACGCGGCCGCGGCTGAACTGGAGAGGGTCGTGGGCCTGGCGGCAGACGGCGGAGGCCGTCACGAGGACGCAGGAACCTTCAACCGCCTGGTCTGGCTGGCCGATGCCTACCTGGAGCTGGTCGGCATCGAAGATCGGGAGCTGGCGCTGGCGCAGCCGTTCGGCCGCGCGGTGGCGCAGGCCCTGGATGAGCGCGGCGGGGGGCTCGTCACCTACGCGCTGGTCGACGACGATCTGGAGCTGACGGCCGCTGCCCTCCGGGCGGCTGGGAGCTCGCTCGGCCCCGTCGTCCGCGGATCACGCCGGCGTGCCGATAAGGAGCTGGTCGAATGGTGGGCTGCGCAGCCGGAAGAGATCGGTCCCGAAAGGGTGCCCTTCCTGATCCAGCACGCCTATACCGGCGCGGAGTGGAGCCGCGAGGCGATCGAGGCGCGCGCCGCCTTTACCCACCCGCTCGGCTCGCCCACGATCCTGGCAAGGCTGGATCTTGCGACCAACGATCCCCCTGGCCTGGCCGGCACATACGCCGAGCAGCTGGGCCTGGAGTTCTGGGCGGTCGCCGACCTCGCGGTCTGCACCGTGGGCCGGCACACGATCCGCCTGGTCCCGCGAAGGGAGATGCAGGTTCCCGCAGTCGTCACGCTCGGGGCCGACATCGAGCTGCCGCGCTCCGCTCCGGCCCTCGGGATCCGCTTCGACGTCGAATACGTCGACCTGCCCCTACCCGCGCCAAACCGCGCCTAGCGCGCCGCCGCGACCGCTCGGAGGCCGACGCGGTCGAGCTCCGCGCGCGCCAGCCGCTCGTGCCGCCCCGCCACCCAGTCGCCGAACGGATCCGGGGTGAACTCGAGGAGCTCGTCGTACTCCAGCCGATGAAGGGCGCGCGAGGCGAGGATGCGCTCCAGCTCGGCCTCCGCAATCGGAGAGGATCGCGCGAAACGGCGCCGACGGATGACGCGCGCGCCCGCATTCAGGCGACGCCATGTGGCGACACGCCATGGCAGGTAGCGGTTGAGCCAGGGGACGACTGCGACCGCCACGAGCAGGAGCCCGAGCAGGGCGGCGATGATGATCAGCAAGCGCTCCAGATCCCCGCCGAAGCGGATCATCGGATCGGCCGCCGCCGAGAACCCGGTGCGGATGCCGTCGGCCGCACCCTCGCCCACGAGCGGGACTCCCTGCAGTGCGCTGCTCAGTCGCTCGCCAATGCCGTGCAGGCCGGTTCCGCTGTCGCTGATGAACCGGCCGGCGCCCGCCAGCTGGGCGAGAAAGCGATACAGGCCGACGCCAATCGAGATCCAGATCGCCAACCAGGTGAGAGTGGCGATGTCGGCGACAATCTGCCGGATCCGCGCCCCCGGGCGCTCGCTCCACAGGTGCATCGGTCCCTCCACGCTCGAAACTTCACCGCTCGAGATGCGACCATGATCGCGGGGAGGGCAACCCGGCGCGCCGCCGCGATCACATGCGGAAGATGCCGAACCTCGTCTCCGGGATCTCGGCGTTCAAGGCAGCGCTGATCCCGAGCGCGAGCACACGTCGCGTGTCCAGGGGGTCGATCACGCCATCGTCCCAGAGCCTGGCGGTGGAATAGTAAGGGGAACCCTGACGCTCGTATTCCGCCAGGATCGGCGCTTCGAAGGTGTCCCGCTCGGCATCGGTTTCGAAGCCACCTCGCACTGTCGAGAGGACGCGCGCCGCCTGCGCGCCGCCCATCACGCTGATCCGCGCGTTCGGCCACATCCAGAGCTGCCGGGGCCCGTACGCACGCCCCGCCATTCCGTAGTTGCCTGCCCCAAAGCTGCCGCCGATGATGACGGTGAACTTGGGCACCGAGGTGGTTGCCACCGCTGTCACCAGCTTGGCGCCGTCCTTGGCGATGCCGCCCGCTTCGTACTCGCGGCCGACCATGAAGCCGGTGATGTTCTGCAGGAAGACCAACGGGATCCGCCGCTGGGACGCGAGCTCGATGAAGTGCGCCCCTTTGAGGCTGCTCGAGCTGAAGAGGATCCCGTTGTTCGCGAGGACTCCAACCGGGTAGCCCTCCAGGCGTGCAAAGCCGCAGACCAGCGTTTCACCGTAGCGCGCCTTGAACTCGTGGAACTCCGAGCCATCCACCAGGCGTGCGATCACCTCGCGAACGTCGTAGGACTGGCGGCTCTCGGCGGGGATGACGCCGTAGAGGTCGTCAGCGCCGACGGATGGTGACCTGGCCGCCGCGACCTCCCACGGCGGCGACGGCTTCCGCCAGGCTAGGTTGCGCACGATCGAACGACCGATCGCCAGCGCGTGCTCGTCATTCAGCGCGTAGTGGTCGGCCACGCCCGAGGTGACGGTGTGGACCTCCGCCCCGCCCAGGTCCTCGGCGCTCACCTCCTCACCGGTGGCCGCCTTCACCAGCGGTGGGCCGCCCAGGAAGATGGTGCCGGTCCCTTTCACGATCACCGTCTCGTCGGACATCGCCGGGACGTACGCCCCACCGGCCGTGCAGGAGCCCATCACCAGCGCGATCTGCGGGATACCCCTGGACGAGAGCTGGGCCTGGTTGTAGAAGATGCGGCCGAAATGCTCGCGATCGGGAAAGACCTCGTCCTGCATCGGCAAGAACGCGCCGCCCGAATCGACCAGGTACAGGCATGGGAGCCGATTCTCGAGAGCCACTTCCTGTGCACGCAGGTGTTTCTTCACGGTCAGGGGGTAGTAGGTGCCGCCCTTCACGGTCGCGTCATTGGCGACGAGCACGCACTCGACCCCCTCC
>JALYTG010000229.1 GCA_030854405.1 Chloroflexota bacterium
CGATCGCGGGCTTTGTGATCGGCGGCATCGTCGCGCTGCGCCGCCGGCGCTGATTCGTCCGGCTCGTCGTAACGTTGGCTTGGAGATGGCGAGGCAGAGGCGCCAGCGGGCAAGACGAGCTCTGATCGGGGGGCTCGCGACGCTGCTCGTGTGCAGCGGCGTTGCACTTGCGACGGTCCCGAGCCCGGGCAGGTTCGCCGGCGCCACCTCGCAGACGTATCCGGACGGCAGCCTGGGAACCGTGAGCATCAGGATGACCCACCACGGCCGCAGGATCCGCAGCTTCGACATCACCTGGCTCGCGCCCTGCGACGGCGGCTTCACGACGCTGTCCCAGGGCACGCACGCGACGGGCTCGGTGACCAGCCGCGGCAAGTTCCATGGTCGCGGCACCTATTCGAGCGACCAGGGCAACCTCATCGGCACCCAGTACACGGCGACGGTCACCGACTCGGTGAGCGGCAAGTTCGTCAGCGAGAACAAGGCGAAGGGGACCTTCCAGGCGACCGCCGTGCTGCGGGACGCCGGCGGCCAACCGGTCAGCAGCTGCACCAGTCCGACCATCACCTGGCGCGCCAACCGCGGTTAAGGGCTGGTCCGCGCCGCCCCGGTCCAGCGGGGCCGCGTCCGGGGCGGCGAATACCCTCGCCGCGATGTCGGGCGATGCCTCGGCCGTGTCTTCGCGCCTGGTCGCAAAGATCGTGCTCGTTGCCTGCGCGGTGCTGGCGGCGCTATACGTCGTCTATCTGATCCGCGTGGTCGTCGGCTTGGTGTTGATCGCGGTCTTCTTTGCGCTGGCGATCGCACCCGCCGTCAACTGGCTCAGCGACCGCAAGGTGCCCCGCTGGGCGGCGATTCTGATGGTCTACCTCAGCATCGCTGGAGGGATCTTCGGAGTCGGCCTGCTGTTGGTGACGCCGATCGTCAACGGGGTGAACAACCTTTCAGCCGACCTTCCCGGCTACATCGACGACCTCAACAAGAACGAGACCTTCCGCAAGTACAACGAGAAGTACGACATCGTCCCGAAGCTGAAGCAGCAGGCAAATCAGCTGCCGACCAAGCTCGGCGATGCGGCTGGCACCCTGCGCGACGTCACCGTCGGGGTGTTCGACCGCTTGGTGCAGCTGTTCTCGATCCTCGTGATCGCCTTCCTCTTATTGATGGACGGGTCGAAGATCCTCGAGTTCTTCTACCGCCAGATGCCCGACGAACGCGAGGCGCGCGTGCGCGCGGTCGCGAAGGACATCTCCGAGGCGATCAGCGGCTACGTGTTCGGCAACTTCGTGATCAGCGTGCTGGCGGGCACCGTCACCTACGTTACCCTGACCATCCTCGACGTCCCCTTCGCGGTGCCGCTCGCGGTGCTGTTCGGGTTCTTCGACCTGATCCCGCTGATCGGCGCGACCCTGGGCGGGATCCTGGTCGGCATCGTCGTCGCCTTCGTCGACTTCCCGACCGCGCTGATCGTCTGGGTGGTCGTGCAGATCGCCTATCAGCAGGTCGAGAACAACCTGATCCAACCCGTGGTTTACGGGCGCACCGTGCAGATTCATCCGCTGGTGGTGATCGTCGCGGTGCTGATCGGCGCCGCGCTGCTCGGCGTGCTCGGCGTGCTGATCGCGATCCCCGCCGCAGCCGCGATCCAGAGCGTGGTGCGGGACTGGTGGCGCTTCCGCCACGGCGCGGCGGCGCAGGCACCGCCTCTGGCCGAGGGAGCCGAGGCGTAGCTCAGGCTGCCAGGGCCGGCTCGGGCACGCTTCCGACCCCGAGCATCCCGGGACCGAGATGGGCGCCGAGCACCGGCCCCACCTCGGAGAAGAAGACAGGCTCTCTGCCAAAGATCTCGCGGCATTCGTCGCTCAGGGCCTCGGCTGTCTCGCGGTCCTGGATGTACTGGACCACCCATGCGTCGGCGCCCGCCTCGTGGCGCTGGCCGGCGTAGGCGCGCAGTCGCTCCAGCGCCCTGCTGCGGGTCCGCACCCGCTCCACCGGCGTGATCTCCTCCTCGAACGTGAGAATCGGCTTGATCCTCAGCGTCGAGCCGAGCCACCCTCGTGCCTTGCCGATCCGATCACCGCGCCGCAGGTATTCGAGCGTGTCAAGCGCAAACCACATCTTGAACACTTCGCGCGTGTCGATTGCTCTTCGGAGCACCTCGTTGCCGCCGGCACCCGAGTCAGCGGCCGCGCTTGCGGCCAGCGCGCAGAGGCCGAGGCCGGCGGCGCTGGAGCGCGAGTCGAAGATCCGAACCCGCTCTCCGCCCTTGCCCTCCTCGGCGAGCCTCTGGGCGGCCTGCTCCGCCGCCTCGCAGGTGCCGGAGATATTGCCCGAGATATGGAGTGAGACGATGTCCTTGCCGGCGTCCAGGAGCGGCTCGTAGACCTCGGCGAAGTCCCCGACCGACGGCTGCGATGTCGTCACCTTCGAAGTCGAGGTTCGAAGGCGCTCGTAGAACTCCGTGTAGTCGGAGATCTCCGACTCGCGTTGCAGATCTCCCTCCAGACCGATGTAGAGGCTGATGCAATGGATTCCTCGCTCGGAGACGAGGTCATCGGGAAGATAGGCAGTCGTGTCGCAAACGACCTCGGTGCGGCGCTCTGGCATACGGAGCGGTTCTATCAGCTAATAGTGGGTGGGCCGCGGCGTTGCGCCGCGGCAACCGTCACCTTGCGGCTGCTGCGCAGCCTGACACGCATGTGCCGGCGCCTGCGGCACCGGCCCGAGAACAACTGTCAGGCGCCGAAGGCGCCGCAATTGTGGCTGGCAATCGGCCGGGACGGCCAAGGCGCGGCAATAGGATGCGATGCAATGGCCAAGACGCTGGTCACTGGCGCCTCGGGGTTCATCGGCAGCCACCTCGCGCGCGCGCTGGCCGGACGCGGGGACGAGCTGCGATTGCTGGTGCGGCGCGGATCGAGCCTCGACCACCTCGCCGATCTGGAGTTCGAGCGTTCGACCGGCGACGTCACCGATCGGCGCGCCGTGCGGCGGGCGATGAAGGGGACCGAGCGCGTCTTTCACGTCGCCGGTTCGACCTCGATGCGCGCCGGCGACCGGGAGCGAGTGTTCGACGTCAATGTGACGGGCACCCGGAACGTCGTCGAGGAGGCGATGCGGGCCGAGGTCGAGCAGGTCGTCCACACGTCCTCGGCGGCGGCGATCGGGCCGGCTCGGCCCGGTGGGACCGCCGACGAGACGCAGCCGTTCACGGCCGGCCACCTCGGGATCGCCTACGTCAACTCGAAGCACGAGGCCGAGGTGGAGGCGATGCGGGCCGCCGCCCGGGGCCTGCCGGTGGTCGTCGTCAACCCGACCTTCGTGCTCGGCCCCGATGACCCCACCAACGGCACCTCGAACGCCCTCGTCAAGCGGGTGATGCTGCGCCAGATCCCCTTTTATGTAGACGGGGGGCTCAACATCGTCGACGTGCGCGACGTCGCCAAGGGACACCTGCTCGCGGCCCGCAAGGGGAAGGTTGGCGAGCGCTACATCCTCGGCGGTCGCAATTTCACCCTCGGCAGGCTGTTCACCGACATCGGACGCATCTCGGGCGTGCCGCCGCCGCCCGTCAAGGTGCCACCGCACCTCACCGGCGCCGCCGTGGCGGTCGCGCGCCGGGTCGGTTTTCCGGTGCCCGTCTCCGAGGACGAGGTGCGCTCGGCCGAGCACTGGTGGACCTACCGTTCGACCAAGGCGAAGAAGGAGCTTGGCTTTGCGGCACGCCCACACGAGGACACCCTGGAGGACGCAGTGAGCTGGCAGGCCGAGCGGCTCGGCGACCGGGTCGGGCGCGCTCCGCGCACCGACGTCGCCTTGCGCGCCTTCGGTCGCGTCCTGCAGCTGGGCGAAAAGGTCGGCCTGGGATGAGCGAGGACGCACCGCGACGGGTGCTGTACCGCTGCCGAACCCCGAGCAACTTTCTCTGCCCCTGCGGGGCGGTTGCACGGGGGTTGGCCAGACACGGCCTCGAGTACCGCACCGAACGGGTGCCCTATTCGCGCA
>JALYTG010000230.1 GCA_030854405.1 Chloroflexota bacterium
CTGCGCCGCCGGCCGTCGAATCTCCGGCGCCGATGGCCGCTACGAACGGCGACCGGAGCGCGGCCATCATCCGCTCACGCTGGGCCGAGGTGATCGAGCGAGCGACCCCCGTCATCAAGCCGCTCCTCGGTGAGTGCCGTCCCGTCGCCCTGGATGGCGCGCGGCTGACGCTCGCCTTTCCCGAGGGCCGCGATTTCATGCGTTCTCGCATCACCCAGCGAGCGCCCGCCATCGAGCAGCTGCTCAGCTCGATCTTCGGTGGCTCCTTCGCGGTCGAGTGCGTGGCAACCAATGTAGAGCTCGAGCCGCTGAGCGTCGAGGAGGCGATCGGCGACGAGGATCCGGAAGCGCGCGCGCTGCTCGAGGGGGTGCTGAAGATCACTGGCGGGGAGCTTGTCGACGCCCCAGAAGTGCGCTGAGACTGACAATTCGGAAACACCCAGGTTGGAGAGCGAAGCGTGAATATCGGCCAGATCGCCAAGATGGCGCAACAGATGCAGACGCAGATGGCCCAGGCGCAGGACGATCTCAAGGAGCGCACCCTGGAAGCGACCGCTGGCGGCGGCGCGGTGCGCGTCGTGATCACCGGAGCACAGGAGATCCGCGCCATCGAGATCGACCGGGGAGCCATCGACCCCGACGAGGCCGAGATGCTTCAGGACCTCGTCATGACCGCGGTGAACGAGGCGATCACCCGCAGCAAGCAGCTCGCTGAAGAACGGATGGCGGGAATCGCCGGCGGCCTCGGCATTCCCGGGATGCCCGGCATGCCGGGCCTCCCCGGCCCCCGCTGAACAGCTCCCCTCTGTGGCCGGCCTGATCGCGCCCGTCGCCCGCCTGATCGAGGAGTTCGGCAAGCTCCCGGGGGTCGGCCAGAAGACGGCCCAGCGCCTGACCTTCCATATGCTGCGCGCGCCCACCGATGAGGCGCGCTCGCTGGCCGCCGCGCTGGTCGCCATCAAGGAGGAAGTCGACTACTGCTCGGTCTGCTGCAACATCACGGAGACGGGAGTTGACCCGTGCGCGATCTGCGCCGATCTACGTCGCGACGTCGCGCGCATCTGCGTTGTCGAGGAGCCCCTCGACGTCCTGGCGATCGAGCGAACCGCGGAGTTTCACGGGCGCTACCATGTGCTGCACGGGGCGATCAGCCCGATCGACGGCATCGGTCCGGAACGGTTGCGCGCGCGCGAGCTGATGGCGCGCGTCAGCGCTGGTGGGATCGACGAGGTGATCCTCGCCACCAACCCGAACCTCGAGGGAGAGGCGACTGCCATGTACCTTGCGGACCTGCTCGCCCCGTACGTCGCCTCGGTCACGCGCATCGCACGCGGGCTACCGGTCGGCGGGGACCTTGAGTACGCCGACGACGTGACCCTGATCCGGTCCCTTCAGGGTCGTCGCCAGGTCGAACGCAGCTGAGCGGCGGCTTGGTCAGCTGAAGGCAGACCCCGCTGGGCGAACGATTCACGCGCGATTCATCAGCCGCACACGTTTCTACAGTGTCGCCGCGCCCCGATTCGGGTGGTTGTGAGCGCGGAATCGGTAGACCGCCCGATTGGGACGTGCGCCGGCGGCGGGGGAGCATGTACTCGGCAGGCACCCGAGCAGCCAGAACGACCTGCCGAGGGAGGAATGAGAATGAAGCGTGCAACGACGGTTGTCGCCGCGACGGCCCTGCTGGCCGTGCTCGGCGCGTGCGGTGGCACCGGCACCGGTACCCAAGCCAAGGCCACACCGAAACCCACTCCGGGCTCTTCGATGGTCGCCGTGACCCTCACCGAGTTCGCGGTGGCGCTGGATCATGCGTCGGCAGCTGCGGGCCCGATCACGTTCAGCGTCACCAACAAAGGCAGCATCGGGCATGAGTTCGTCGTCCTGAAGACAGACCTGGCGCCCAGCGCGCTGCCGGGCGGGTCGAAGGTTCCTGAGAAAGCGGCGGGGATCACCATCGTCGACGAGGTCGAAGGGATGGCGCCCGGAGCGAAGGCCGATCTGAAGGTCACGCTGCAGCCGGGCCACTACGTCCTGCTCTGCAACATCGAGGGCCACAACATGGGCGGCATGCACGCGGCGTTCGAGGTCTCGAGCTAGTCGAGAGACGAAGACCACGAGTCGAGGAGGCCGACCGTGAGCACGTACCTCATCGTCGGGAACCGAACACTGCCGAGCGAGCTCCTGGCGCGCGCCATCGAAGAGCGGCTGCCAGGAGCCACTCGCTTCTACGTCGTCGTGCCCCTGACACCCATCGTGCACGCGCTGACGTGGGAGGAGGGCGAGAGTATCCGGGCGGCCGAGACACGCCTGAACGGGTTCCTCGCCGACCTGCGAAGCAGAGGTGCAGTCGCCGACGGCGAGGTGGGCGACAATGATCCTGTCCTCGCGATGCAGGACGTCCTGCGCCGGATGAGCGCCGATGAGATCCTGCTCTCCACGCTGCCCCCAGGACGATCGCGCTGGCTCGGCATGGACGTGCCCTCACGACTTCGAGCAGCTACCAAAATCCCGGTGACGGTCCTGACCGATACCTCGGCCGCCGCCGCCGTGCAGCCAGAACGCCTGGCGCCAAGTGCAGCGCGCCCCGACCAAGCATCGTCACCCTAGACCCGGTCGGGCTCCGGTGGAGCGTTAGCGGACCCACCGCGGTCGGGAAGGGCGCTTCCGGCGCGTCACCTGCCACGCCAATCCGACCAGCGCCACCAGCAGGAGGCCCGCCAGCCCGCCGACGGCGGACGGCGCGCTTTGCTCACCGCGCATGCGGACGATGCTGGTGTCCGGGACAATGGGATTCAGCGTCGGCGTCGGCGTCGGCGTTGCGGTTGGCGTGGGGCTGAGCGTCGGCGTGGGGCTTGGTAGCGGCGGCCCGAGGCTATCGACGTCGGAGGCGGTCACCTCCGGAAATGGATTGCCAAGGACGTCCTCGAACGTGACACCCGCTCCGTTCGACACCGTTCCGGTTGCGCCCGGATCCACCGTTACCGTGATCTCCACCTCAACGCTGTCGCCAGCATTGATCCAGTCGTTCAATGTAGCGGTGACCACGCCGGCGCTCTGGCTGCAGGTCCCGGTGGCCGGGGCCACGACCTGGCAGCTCTTGAACGTGGAGTTGGTCGGGATCGTGTCGGTGACGACCACCGAGTTCGCGGCACCGGCCGTCGGACCGCTCGAGGTGTTGGTGACCGTTGTCACATAGGTGAGATCGGCGCCGGCGGGCGCAACCGCCGTGCCATCAGTCTTGCCGATCGACAGAGCAGGCGTGGGCGGCTGGCTGAAGTAGGCGCCGACGCCGTCCTGGGCCTCCTGGATGAACTGGTTGTTGCTCGACAGACAGCTGACAATCCGCCACCAACCAGCCTCAGGATTGGGGACGCTGTCTCCACCGCGCGCGATCGTCCCCCCATTCCAGGCGCCATTGGTCGAGAGTGTCCCGACTGTCCCCCCACTCAGGCCCGTCGGGTCGTAGACATCGGATGGCGCGTAGTAGCGGACGCGCGTGTTGCCGTCCATGTCGAAGTTATGGAACATCGCCGACGCCTGAAGGGCGGCGACGAACTCGTACAGGGTCAGGCAGGCGACTCCACCCGTGCTGTGCTGGTATGTGATCTGGACCTGGCCGATGATGATCTCGTCATTCGTGCCTGGCTGGCCGTCCGGATCGTCGGCATTCGCCGGCGGGGCATTGTTCGGGTTCGCATCGTTGTCGGTGCCGACGCGGATACGCCAACCGTTGTCGTCGTCCGACTGGCCGAGCACCGCCGAGCGGACGAGGTAGCTGCCGCAGGTGACCGGCGAGAGCGTCGCGAAGCGGACCCACGCCTCGGGCAGGACAGGCTCCGGCGGGTATGTCGTCGCCAGGATGCCGGTCCCCGGAAGCGGGTGGTCGTATCCCGGACCGATGGTGGCGCCCGGTCCGTACAGCTCGAACTCGGTGGGGTCGCTGCTGTTGCGAGGCTCATCGCTGAGGCTCAGCGCGCCGACAGCGTTCATCTCGGGACTGAAC
>JALYTG010000060.1 GCA_030854405.1 Chloroflexota bacterium
GCGCAGGATCGAGCAGCAGCGCGCATGCGCGTACTGCACGTAGTAGACCGGGTTCTCGCTCGACTGGCTCTTGGCCAGCTCCAGATCGAAGTCGAGGTGCTGGCTGGCGGATCGCATGACGAAGAAGAAGCGGGTCGCATCCGGCCCGACCTCGGAGATCAGCTCGTCGAGCGTCACGAAGGTTCCCGCTCGCTTGCTCATCTTGGCCCCGCCGGCGAGGCGCACATGCTGGTAGATGATGATCTCCATCCGGTCCGGGTCATAGCCGAGCGCCGCGGTCGCACCCTTCAGCCGCGCCATGTCGCCATGGTGGTCCGGGCCCAGGACGTAGATCAGGTGGTCGAATCCTCGGTCGAACTTGTCGAGCAGGTATGCGACGTCGGCCGCGAAGTAGGTCGGCGCTCCGTGGGATCGGATCAGCACGCGATCCTTGTCGTCACCGAATGCCGTGGCTCGAAACCAAATCGCGCCGTCCGCCTCGTACACGTGTCCGGCGGCCCGCAGGCGCTCGATAGCATCGGCCACCTCGCCGGCGTCGTGCAGCTCGCGCTCGCTCTTATACACGTCGAAGCGCATGCCCAGCCGCGCCAGAGTGGCTTTGATGTCCGCGAAGACCCGGTTCCACGCCCAGGCTCCGATCGCCGGCAACGGGTTTACCGCGGCCACCACCTCGTCGGGCACCTCCGCGGCGATGCGCTCGATGTACTCGCCCTTATACCCGGCCTCCCCCGACTGTCCGGTCCGGGCCAGGTAGACCGATTCACCGAAGTCGCGCACCTGGCTCCCGTAATCGTTGATGTAGTACTCCCGCGTGACGCGATGCCCGGTCGCTTTCAGGACGGATGCCAGCACGTCGCCGATGAATCCGCCCCGCGCGTTCCCGATATGCAGCGGTCCCGTGGGATTGGCGCTGATGTACTCGACGTTGATGCGTTGGCCGCGACCAATCTCCGAGCGCCCGAACTGGGCGCCGGCGCCTCGAATGGAGCTCACCTGCGAACCGACCCAGGCCGGATCCAGGCGAAAGTTCAGAAACGCGGGCCGTTCGACAACCACCTCGCCCGCGCCCGGCGGCAGCGTGAGGTTGTCCTTCAGCGTCTCGGCGATCTGCATCGGCGCCTTGCGAACGATCGGCGCCAGCTGCATCGCGATGTTGGTCGCGTAATCGCCATGCTCGGGACGTGCCGGCTCCGAGATGATGATGGCCGGCGGGTCTGCGTCACCCAAGGGCAGCTGACCGGCGGCGACGGCCCGATCTCGCGCAGCCGCGACCGCGTCGCGCAGCTCGGTGCGGATCGTCGTCATGGGCCGTGGAGTCTACCGCCTTCACGGCACGCTACGAACGGCGGACCACGGCCCTCTGTGCGACAGGCATGAGCCGGCGGACCCTGACGGGAGCCAGCCCTCGGCGCTGGGTTGCGACGGTCAGCCCTCCGGCGGCGAGCACCGCCACGATGGCGAGGGTGACGGCAGGCGACTCGTCGCTGTCGGCCTTTGCCTCGTGCGGGGAGACCGGCTGGGCCGCTGCGACCCGCGCTGTGCCGCTCGGCCGCGCGTCGCCCGCTCGAACCTGGCTGGTGGCGGCGACGATCACCACGGCGACGAGCCAGACCACGATGAGCGCAATGGCGCGACCACCCGGTCGAAGGCTGCTGCCAGCTTGCATCTGATGCGTACTCCCGACGCCTTACGGCGCGCTCTCAAACGTTTCCTGGCCGCCCACGATTGCAAGCCGAAGGCCAGACGCCACCGCTCCGGTGCCTGGATGCACCGGCACGGGTGAGCCACCGCAGATGAGGTGTCGCAGATGGGGACGCCGGAGGGTGATGCTCGGTTCCGGCCGCTGCCCTCAGCGGTCCCGGGCCAGGCGCAGCTCCAGCGCCTGATCGGGCGTGAAGTCGCGCAGTTGGAGAGCATCCGCAGCGACCTCAAGCAACGCGCCGGTCGGGGCCAGTCCGATCAGCTCGCAGTGGTCGATATCGGTGCCTGCCTCGCGGGCCATCCGGCGTATCTCGCGCACGACGGCGACGATGCCGGTCCGTTGCCAGTCGACAAGATTCATGCTCACCTGCGCGAGTCGCGGCGCATCGAGAAGCACGGCCATGGCCTGCACCGCCGGCAGGCCGCCGGAGGACTCGCGCACGGCGTAAGCGATCTTCTTCGCCAGCGCGAGGTCGTCCGTCGCGAGGTTGACGTTGAAGGCGATCAGCGGCTTGCGAGCGCCGACGGCGACGGCACCCCCGCGGGGATGCAGGTGGCTGGGGCCGAAGTCGGGATCCCGGTCGGGATTGATGCCCAGCTCCTCGCGGAGGGTCTCGTACTCGCCGCGCCGGACGTCGGCGAGCCGCCGCCGCTCCGGGCGTAGGGCGGCCTCGCCGTACAGGTAGACGGGCAGCTCGAAGCGCTGGGCGATCTGTTTGCCGAAGCGCCGTGCGAGGTCGACGCACTCCTCGATCCGCGTGGTGCCGAGCGGGACGAACGGGATCACGTCGACCGCCCCGATCCGTGGATGAGCGCCGGCGTGGCGCTCCATGTCGATCAGCTCCAGGGCGCGGCCCACGGCGGCGGTCGCGGCGCGTACCACCTGCTCAGCACTGCCGGCAAAGGTCACCACGCTTCGATTGTGGGTCGGGTCACGTGACTGGTCCAGGAGCGTGACGCCGTCGATCTGGCTGATCGCGCGGCAGATCTCCTCGAGGACCTCCGGGCGGCGGCCCTCGCTGAAGTTGGGGACGCACTCGATCAGGCTGGGCACCGACCGATGATACGCGGCACGCCCCGACCGCCGCCTTGGCCGCTCCTCAGCCGCCCGCCGCTGCCTGGCGCGGATCCTCCCGAGCCAGCGTGTCGGGGTTCACTCCTCGAGCGCGAGCCAGGCGCTCGGTGAGCAGCTGAAGCGGAACGGCCGCGCCCAGCAGCGCTTCCGGCGCCCGCTGCATCCTGCGTGCGCTCGGGATGCTCAATCGTCCGGCGGGCGTGAGGGCGAGCGGCACGCGCGGGCCATTCACGACGTCGAGGATCGCCCCCGCCGGCATCCCCAGTGCCGCGGCGGCCTGGAGCAGCCCGAGCTGACGGTCGGCGACGGTCGTCGGCGGCTCCTCGGCATCGGACCAGACCAGCAGGAGACCGGTGCGCTCATCGGCTGCGGCGAGGTGTCCGTGGCGAACCGTCTCCAGCTGGTGGGCGACCGCCGCTAGGCGAGCGCCCTCCTCGAGCTTGAGCGCGAGCTCCCGCGCCGTGACGTAATCAAGCCCGAAGCCCGCGACGATCAGCCTTCCGCACGGCAACAGCCGAGCGGCGATCTCCTCCGCCACGAGCTCTTCGTCCGCTGCTTCAAGGAGCGCTCGCAGCGTCACCGGATGGAGCTGCTCGCCTCCGAGCGCCGCTGTGAGGGTGGCGAAGACGACGAGCGGTGAGAGGTAGCCGACGGTGTGGCACCACGAGCGATCCTGCTCAGCGGTCTCAATGACGAGGTCTGCCTGCGCGGCCGCGGGGGAGCGGCCGCTGACGGTGATGAGCGCGATGCGAGCGCCGGTGCCACGCGCGGCGCGCATGGCCTCGATCGTGGCCTCGGTCCCGCCTTCGTGCGAGACGGCGATCAGCAGCCCATCGGGCTGCGGGCGACGAAGTGTCTCGAGTGCCTGAACGGCCGCGGCGACCGGCCGTAATCCAGCCAGAGCGAGCGCCGCATTCAGCATCTCGGCGCCCGCCATGGCCGCGTGCTCGCTGGTGCCGCAACCGGTGAGGATCATCGCTGCGTCGGAATCGGCCACCGCACGTATTTCGGTCGCCAGCTCGGCGACCCGTGGATCGGACCCAAGCCGTCGCGCAAGGCGTTCGGCGAGCGCCGGCTCTGCGGCGATCATCTCCGTCATGGCGTACGGCGGCCCCGCTCGCCATTCGGGAACGGTCGATGCCGCCCATGGATCGGGCGCTCCTGGCAGCGGCAGCTCCGGGTCGGCGGCGGCCGGGGTGACGATCGGGTCCTACCTACTCTGCCATTGGGATGCGGACGCCGCGCTCGCGAGCCACCTCGAGGGCGCGCTCGTAGCCCGCGTCCGCGTGGCGCACGACCCCCATCCCCGGGTCGGCGGTCAGGACGCGTTCCAACCGCGCGGCGGCTTCCGGCGTGCCGTCGGCCACGATCACCATGCCGGCGTGCATCGAGTAGCCGATCCCCACGCCCCCACCATGGTGCACGCTCACCCAGGTCGCCCCCGCCGCCGTGTTGAGCAGGGCGTTGAGCACGGGCCAGTCAGCGATCGCATCGCTCCCGTCGCGCATCCCCTCCGTCTCGCGGTAGGGGCTCGCGACCGATCCCGCGTCGAGGTGGTCGCGACCGATCACGATCGGCGCAGCGAGCTCGCCGGAGGCGACCATCTCGTTGATGCGCAGCCCCGCCCGGCTGCGCTCCCCGTAGCCGAGCCAGCAGATGCGGGCCGGCAGCCCCTGGAAGGGCACCTTCTCCTCGGCCAGGTGCAGCCATCGGTGCAGGGATGCGTCCTCGGGAAAGAGCGCCATCAGGGCCGCATCGGTCTTGAGGATATCGTGCGGATCACCCGACAGCGCCGCCCAGCGGAATGGGCCTTTGCCCTCGCAGAAGAGGGGACGGATGAAGGCGGGCACAAAGCCCGGGAAGTCGAACGCATCGGCCACGCCAGCCTCCTTGGCGTGCGCCCGGATATTGTTGCCGTAGTCGAAAACGACCGCGCCGCGCTGCTGGAAGGCGAGCATGGCGCGGACGTGGTCGCCAATGGATGCCTTCGCGCGCTGGACGTAGGCGTCGGGGTCAGCCTCGCGCAGCGCAATCGCCTCCTGCAGGCCGATGCCTCCCGGCACGTAACCGCCCAGCGGATCGTGGGCCGAGGTCTGGTCGGTGACCACGTCGGGCTGCCACTTCCTGCGCACCAGCTCGGGCTCGACGTCTGCGGCGTTGGCGATCAGCGCCAGGCTCCGCGCCTCGCCGCTCTCGCGCCAGCGTTCGATCGTGGCGAGCGCCCCCTCCAGGTCATCGGTGATCTCATCGACGTAGCCGACCTCCCGTCGCCGCTCGGCGCGCTTGGGGTCGACCTCGATGACGAGCGCCACCCCTTCGTTCATCGTGATCGCCAGCGGCTGGGCGCCGCCCATCCCTCCCAGCCCTGCGGTCAGCGTCACACGGCCGCGCAGCGAACCGCCGAAGCGCTGGCGGGCGAGCTCGGCGAAGGTCTCGTAGGTCCCCTGGACGATCCCCTGCGTCGCGATGTAGATCCAGCTGCCGGCGGTCATCTGGCCGTACATGGTCAGGCCTTTCCGCTCCAGCTCGCGGAACTGCTCCCAGGTCGCCCAGTGCGGGACGAGCAGCGCGTTGGCGATCAGGACCCGCGGGCTGTCAACGGTGGTGCGAAAGACGCCGACCGGCTTGCCGCTCTGCACGATCAGGGTCTCATCGTTCTCGAGCCGCCGCAGCTCGTGCACGATCGCGTCGAACGCCTCCCACGAGCGCGCCGCCCGCCCGGTGCCGCCGTACACGATGAGGTGGTCCGGATCCTCGGCGACCTCCGGATCGAGGTTGTTCATGAGCATCCGCAGCGCGGCTTCCTGCTGCCAGCCCTTGGTCGACAGCTCGGTGCCGCGCGGCGCGCGGACCGTGCGTGGACCGCTCTTCGCGGCAACGCTCGTCATGGACCGATGATACGGCGCAGCATTCCTCAGGGCGCCTCACCGATCCAGAACGTCGCCATGCGATTCGACTCGCCCGCCAGCAGCAGGCCCCCGTCGACCGCGGCGGCGGCCGAGACGCCGCTTCCGCTACCCGACACGCCGGGGGTGCCCTGCGCGAAGGGTAACGGGATCCATGTTGCTCCGTCGACCGAGATGCGAGCCGTGCCGTTGACGAAAAAGCCGCCTTCGCCACAAGGGCCGGCCAGCGTCGTCGCCGCGATGAGCCAAGGTCCCGCAGTCACCACGCTCGGATTGAACTCGCGGCACGTACCGCCGCCCTCTAGGGATACGACGGGGAGCGGCATGACGCCGATCTGTTCCCAGTTCAACCCGTTCGCGGAGCTCCAGACGGATGCTTCGCCGCTTGAGCCAAAGTCGGCCGGGCGATCGGATGCGATCGCCACCCAATCGGCCCCTCGCGGGGCAACGCGCGCCCCCACGGCGGGCGGCGAGCTGGCGTCGAACCACTCGCGCCCGTCGGATGACGCAATGGCGAGCGTCTGGCTGTCGGGAAATGAGCCACGCACACCGGTGACGACGAAGCCCTCGTCGCCCGCGCCGACGCTCATCGATCCTGCCGGGAGGTCATACACGTGCTGCCACGACCGCTCGTCCGCTGAGAACCACAGCTCAGTCGGGCTTGCGGTCACGTCCCGGGAGATCCATGCCACTGAGCCGCGGTCGCCTTGGTCGAAGTCGAGCACTCTCGATCCCGCTGGAAGGCCCGTGGCCACGCTGCGCCATGCGCGTCCGTCAGACGACTCCCATGCGGAGACCTCAGAAACTTGAAGGATCCCGCCATCCATGAGTCGGCTTTGCAAACCAAACACGATCAGGGAGCCGTCCGCGGTCACGGCTAGATGACGCAGATCGACGTTCCTGAACGTACTGTCGGGGGTCACGTCCGTCCACGTCCGTCCGTCCGTCGACGCCCAGACGCGCCCCTCATGTGGCGGCGGAGGACCGAGGTTCGGCAGCGGCTGTTCGTACTGGGTGCCGATCACCACGAACTCGCGGCTGGTTCGCACGACGTCACGTACGAACGCCATGCCGTCCGCCGTCCCGAACGACGCCGCCTCGGTCCAGGTTAGTGCCAGCGGGGCTGTGGACGGCTCAGGCTGGCTGGTAACTGCGGAAGGGACGACTATTGGCGTTGGGGCAGGGCTGGAGCTCGTCGGTAGGCTCTCGCTCATCGATGGAATCGGGCTGACGCCGCCGACTGAGGAGGGAGGGAGCAGCCTCGTCAAGACAATGGCCGCGATCGCCATCGCAGCGGCGGCGCTCGCCCCGCCAGCCAGGAGAACGGCCCATCCGACGCCACGACGTGCGCGGAGTCGCGACAAATCGGGAAGGTCCGCGTCGTCCAAGCGTGATTCGTAGTCGCGCAGGCGCCGCGCGAGATCCTCGTCGAACTGATCGTCAGGCATCTGTCAGGGCCTCTCGCATCTGTGCCTTGGCGCGGGACAGCCAGCTGGCCACCGTCCCGGGCGGGACCTCGAGCATCGCTGCGATCTCCGCCTGGGTGTAGCCGTCCACGGCGTTCATCAGGAGCGCCGCGCGGTGCGTGCGAGGCAGGCCGCGGAGCGCCTCGTGGAGCCCGCGGTCGTCCGGCTCGATCCACGCCGTCGTATCGGTCCGTGCGCCGAAGCGGTCGCGCCAGCGGCGACGGCGGTCGCGCTCGTTGAAGGCGAGGCGCAGGCCGATGGTATGCAGCCAGGCTCGCGCATCGGTCCCGTCGAAGCGGTCCCAGGCGCGGTAGGCGCGGAGGTACGCCTCCTGCGCCAGATCGAGCGCCGACTCCCGGTCACCCACGACCGCGGTCAGGCGCCGGACGAGGCCCGGATAGTGCTGGCCGATCGTGGCAGTGAAGGCGTCATCGCGGGCCGGGCGGGCGGCGTCCACGTAGGCGAGTCCCTCCATTTCACCCGGTACAACAGCCGAGCCTGGCCGATTCTTGCAGGCGGGTCCCCGCTGAACGGTTCGGTCAGGTGGTCGAGAGCAGGAATGCGGCGGCGAAGCCGAGGGCGGTGGCGAGCCCGGCGAGGTCACCCCCGTTCTCGAATGCCTCCGGGATCATCGTATCCGCGAGCATGGTCAGGATCGCGCCCGCGGCGAAGGCCTGCACCACCGCGACGGCAGCCTGGTTCATCCCGCCGAGCAGCCCGTAACCGAGTCCGGACGCCAGCCCGGACGCGAGCGCGACGCCGACCCAGAGCAGCAGGATCCAACGCCGTGCATGACCCTCCTCACTCAGGTCGCGCGTGCCGGCCGCACCTTCCGGGATGTTGGAGAGGAAGACGGCGGCCAGGAACGATGCGCTGACGGTTGCGCCGCCGAGCAGCGTGGCGCCCAGGACGATCGATTCCGGCAGCCCGTCGAGGAGGGTCCCAAGCACGATCGCCGGACCGTTGCTCGACCCCGCGGATGACGTCCCCGCCGCTTTGCTGCGCCGGGCACGACCGGGCGCCCCGGATCGAATGACGAGCCGGTTGCCGACAAAGAAGGCCAGCGCACCCGCCGCCAGCCCTGCGGCGAAGATCCCAGTGCCGCCCCGGCGGAACGCTTCCTCGGTCAGGTCGAAGGCGAGCGCGCTGACCAGCGCGCCCGCGCCGAAGGCCATGATCAATGCGGTGATGCGACGGGAGATATGCAGCCCGATCTCGGCGACCGCGCCGATCACCAGCGCCGATGCAGCCGCAAGGCCCCAGAGGCCGGCCTCCAGCATCGGTCAGTCGTCGCCGAACGGATTCGTCCGTTTCAGCTTGGGCGGAAGCCGAAACAGGTCATCCTCGCTCGCCTGCCGCGGAAGCGGCAGCGGCCAGTCGTCGCCCTCGTCGGCCGGCCTGGTCCGCTCCAGCAGATCGGTCCAGCCTGCCCCCGCGCTGCCGGTCAGCTCGCGCCGGTAGACCGGGTAGCGGTCGTCCCCGGCGACCTGCTCGAAGCCGCCTTGCGCGTAGAGCGAGGCCGGGCCGGGCGACGGCAGCCAAGGGTCGGCGACACCCTCCGGGTAGGCCTCGACGGCGCCGATGCCCCGCCGATCGAGCTCGTCGCCGAGGGCGTCGAGCAGCGCAGCCCCGATCGCCTGTCGGTGGTCGCCCACGCGGTCGACCACCTGCAGGCAGGTCACGACCCATGGGGCCGGCGAGTCGGGCAGCTGCGGATATCGCGCGCGAATGCTCTGTGCGCGCGGGTAGACGCTCATCGGTCCGAACTGGGCATACCCGACAGCCTCGCCGTTCCGGTGGGCGAGCATCGCGTACGCACCGGCGAGCTTCGCGCCGGCCAGCAGGCGGGAGCGTTTCAGATCGGCGCGAGCCTGTGCGTCAGCCGCGGCGGGCGAGCGAGAGCCGTCGAGGCGCTCCCAGTAGTCGCAGGTCTGGCAGCGGGCGCCCGGCTGGGCGGGATCGGGGATCGCGTCGAAGCTGCTGGCGTCGACGACCGCGAAGGTGAGGTCAGCCACCGTCGGCGAGCCCTCCCGACCAGAGCAGCTCGCGCACGGCCGCGATCTCTGGCGCCGGAGGCCGATCAGCGTCGCGATGGGCGGCGACCGACCGAACCGCGGCATGGCCGGCGGCCACGCCCTCGCCGGGGCGCAACGGAGCGCGGAAGTCGAGCCCCTGCGCTGCGCAGAGCGCCTCGATGGCGAGGACCGACGCGGCCCGGTCAACAACGTCTCGCAGGTGCAGGGCGCTGGTCGCGCCCATCGACACATGGTCCTCCTGGTTGGCGCTGGTCGGCACCGTGTCGACCGAGGAGGGGTGGGTCAGCGTCTGCAGCTCGTTCACCAGCGCTGCGGCGGTGTACTGGGCGATCATCAGGCCGCTCTCCAGCCCGGGACGCTCCGCGAGGAAGGCGGGCAAGCCGGAGAGATGGGCGTCGACCAGGCGCGCGGTGCGCCGCTCTGAGATCGACGCGAGCTCCGCGACCGCGATCTTGGCGTAGTCGAGCGCCATGGCCACCGGCTCCCCGTGGAAGTTGCCCCCGCTGATCACCTCGCCCGATGGGAAGACGAGCGGGTTATCGGTCGCCGCGTTTGCCTCGACTTCGAGAACGGTCGCCAGGGTGTCGAGGGCGTCGCGCACGGCGCCGTGCACCTGCGGGATGCAGCGCAGCGAGTATGCGTCCTGGACCCGATGCTCGCTCGACCGATGGCTCTCGCCGATCTCGCTCCCTCGAAGCAGCTCGCGCAGGTGAGCGGCCACGGCCATCTGCCCGGGATGCGGCCTCGCGGCGATCAACGGCTCGGCGTACGCGGCCGAGGTCCCCAGCATCGCTTCCAGGCTCATCGCTCCGATCACGTCGGCGCTGGTCGCCAGCACGCGGGCGTCGTGAAGTGCCAGGGCGCCCACGGCGGCCATCAGCTGTGTGCCGTTGAGGAGCGCGAGCCCCTCCTTTGCCTCCAGCTCCATCGGCTTCAATGATGCCTGCGCGAGGGCCGGACGGCCCGGCATCCGCACGCCGTCCACGGTCGCTTCCCCCTCGCCGATGAGGACCAGGGCGAGGTGGGCGAGCGGAGCCAGGTCGCCGCTGGCGCCGACGCTGCCTCGCGACGGGATAACCGGCGTGACGCGGGCGTTGAGCATCGCGCACAGCAGCTCCGCGAGAGCGACGCGGACCCCGGAGAGGCCGATCGCGAGCGTGTTTGCACGGAGGAGGAGCATGGCGCGCACCACATCGGCGGGCAGAGGCTCGCCGACGCCGGCGGCGTGCGATCGGATCAGGTTGCGCTGCAGCTCGGCGGTCTGCGCTGCGTCGATCCGCACGTCGGCGAGATCGCCGAAGCCGGTCGTCACGCCGTACACGGTCGCCCCCTCGCTGACCAGGCGCTCGATGACGGCGCGCGACGCGCGCATCCGCTCGCGCCCCTCCTCGGATATCCCCACCTCGCGCGCGTTACGCGCCACCGCGACGACGTCGGCGAGGCTGAGATCGCGGCCGGTGAGGGGGAGCGGCGGCATCGGTCCTTATACTAGGGGCGTGCGCAGGATCCCGGACATCACCAGCCGGCTGCAGGTCAGCGACGACGCCGAGCACCGGCTGGGGGGCGCGGTCCCGAGTCCGGCGGTGGCCTTCCTGCTGGCGATCATCACCCTGCCGAGCCTCTTCTGGCTGGTCACGCTCAAGCGCACGACGGTGTACACCGGGCCCGAGGAGTGGCTCATGGCCAACGTCGTGCCCGCCATGCAGGCCTGGGTCCAGGGCAACGTGCCATTTCTGCACACCGTCCTGCTCGGCATCAGCGGGCTCGGGGCGGGCTGGTTCGTGGCGCTCGCCTTCGGCTTCCTTGGATTGCTGGCGCTCGCCAAGCAGCGACGTGACCTGGCCCTTCTGCTGGCCTTTGGCACGCTTGCATTCCCGATCG
>JALYTG010000061.1 GCA_030854405.1 Chloroflexota bacterium
GGCTGGTCGCTGCCTGGGTCGGGCTGACGCGCGACCTGCTCATGGCCTCCGCCGGGCGCCCGGACCTTGCCTCGGCGGCCGAGCTTTCGTCCGAGCTTCCCGACCTCGCGATGCGGATCGGCCCGAGCGGGTGGGTCGCCTTCATCGGGCTGCTCGAGCGGATCCACGAGGGCCTGCGAGAGAGCGGGGCACCACGGTTGGCGATGGAGGTCGCCATGCTCGAGTGGCCGTCCCTCGAGTCGCGGTGAGCGAGGCAGCGAAGCGCCGGCTGTCGGCACGCGTGGTGGGCCGGGTGCAGGGGGTCGGATTTCGCTGGTGGACCGTGCGCCAAGCACAGGAGCTGGGGCTCACCGGCTGGGTGATGAATGGGCACGACGAGCGAACGGTGGAGATCGTCGCCGAAGGGCAGCAAGATTCGCTCGACGAGCTCGAACGGCGCCTTCGAGGTGGCGCCCCCGGCTCCTACGTGGAGACCGTGGAGCTGCAGCGCTCGGCGGCGAGCGGGGAGTACGGCCGTTTCGGGATCATGCGCTCGTGAACCGACGCTCCATCGGCTGCGGCGTTCTCGCCATCGTCGTCTTTCTCGGCATCGGCGTGCTTGGGCTCTCATTGGCCACGACGCGCGCGGGGTGCCCGAAGCGACTTCAGTGGGAGGCGCAGGGGTACGTGCTGGAAGGCACCCCGGCGCCATCGCCGTTCGCAGGATCGCAGCCGATCGGCTCCACCTTCATCGGCCTGACCACGCGGCGGGCGTTTGCCGCCCCCACCGGCGACGCAAGACCGATACGGGTCGCGCTCGAATGCGGCGATGGCACCTACCAGACCTACCGGAAGGCACCGTGATGCGGCGCTCGATCCTATTGCTGGTCAACCCGGGCGCCGGACGCAAGCCGGGTGCTGGCCCGCGGCTCGCCGACGATCCAGCGCGACTGGAACCAGACGCCCTCGCTCAGGCGCTCCGCGAACGCGGCCTCGAGGTCGAGCTGCACACATTGCGCGAGACCGATGATGCCGGCCAGCTGGCGCGCGCGGCGGCCGAACGAGGGTCCGACGTCGTCGTCGCAGGCGGAGACGGGACGGTAGGGACCGTCGCCGCGGCGCTGGTCGACCGAGATGCCGCACTCGGGATCATCCCGCGCGGTACCTTCAACAACCTGGCGACCGGGTATGGGCTGCCGCTCACCCTCGACCCCGCGCTCGACGTCATCGCACGAGGGGCGGTCGGTCGCGTCGACGCAGGCTGGGCCTATCACGAGGACCGCGCCCAGGGGCGATGCTTCTTCGAGGCAGGCGGTGTCGGGCTCGACGCGCTCGGCTTCCTCGCCGTTGAGCTCGCGGAGCGGCGAGGCTGGTGGCGCGCGGCGCGTCTTCTCTGGCGGGGCCTGCGCCAGCGCAAGACTCCAGTCGAGGTGACTTTGGATGGCATCGTGCGACGCACGCGCTCGCCCGCGGTGACGATCTGCAATTGCCCATACCTGGGGTTGGGCTTCGCGCTTGCCCCGGAGGCGGACCCGACCGATGGGATCTTGAACGTCGCGCTCTTCAGCGGCATGACGCAGCTCGAGGTCGTGCGCCACTTCCTGTCGGTTGCTGGGCGCCGCCCTCGACGCGAGCCGCGGGTACAGGTGCGACTGGCCAGGAGCGTGAGAGTCAAGGGGCTGCGGCGAGCGTTGCCGGCGCACGCCGACGGCGAGGCGATGGGATTGACGCCGATCACCTTCGAGGTGCGTCCTGGCGCGCTAGGCGTCTTCCGCTGACGACTCCGAGTGGAGCGCGCCGTCAGGGCTCCGGCTGAAAGATGCGGTCGTGAAGCGCGAGCGCGAAGCGATCGGTCATGCCAGCGACGTAATCGCTGACCTGCACCACAAGGGGAGCGTCGTCCTCGCGGTAGCTGACCGGAATCTGGTCCGGATGCTCGAGGTGGTGATCGGCCAGGCGGCGGATGATGGCGACAGCGCGCTGCTGCTCACGCTGCAGATCGGCTGATTCGTAGACGCGCTCGAACATGAAGTCACGCAGCCGGTTCATGGCCGCCAGGGTCGGCTCATCCATTGCCACGCTGCCGACCAGCAGGGAGTTCTCGATCACCGCCTCGATCATCTTGCCGATCCAGCCTCGCCCCGGCTCACCGAATCGCTTGCGCACCTCGGGCGGAAAGGAATCCGCCCCCAACACGCCGGCACGCAGCGCGTCCAGCGCGTCGTGCGACAGGTAGGCGATGCGGTCGCCGTAGCGGACGCAGAGGGCCTCCTGGGTCGCCGGCGGTGGGCTGATCTTCCACGAGTGGGCCCGGATCCCGTCGAGCACCTCCCAGGTCAGGTTGAGGTCCTCGAGCACCTCGAGGATCCGAACGCTCTGGGCCGCGTGATGCCAACCGACCGGTGCGAAATACGGGGAGAGTGCGTCCTCGCCGGTGTGGCCAAACGGCGAATGGCCGACGTCGTGGCCCAGCGCGATCGCCTCGACGAGCGGCTCATTGAGACTGAGGGCGGCCGCGAGCGCGCGCGAGATCTGCGTAACCTGCAGGGTATGGGTCAGGCGGGTGACGAAGTGATCACCCTCGGGATTGAGGAATACCTGCGTCTTGTGCTTGAGCCGCCGGAACGCCTTCGAATGGATGATCCGATCGCGATCGCGCTCGAAGGCGGTGCGGTACTCGTCCGGCTCCTCCGGCCGCCCCCGTCCGCGGCTTCGAGCCGACCTGGAGGCGGCTGGCGCTAGCTTCTCCTCGGCCGCCTCCCGCGCCAGTCGATCGCGTCTGATCAGGTTCGGCATGGACGGCTACCCCTCGGCCGCGCCGGCCTCCTCCCGCAACGGGCTCGTGCCTGCCACTGCGATCCCCTGGCTGGTGATCCCATACAGGATGGCGATCCCGAGGTAGAGAGCCAGCGCGAGCAACGGCAGGACGAGGGCGACAAGGGTGGCCACGGCGTAGATCGGCAGACCGACGAACCCTCGCCGCCACTCGGCGCGCGCGTAGGCCGCGTCGTAGCCAGGCTCCAGGAGGTCCGGTCGGTCGGCGAGGTGGCGCCAGATGAAGCCCCATGGCGAGGCCATCAAACACGCAGTCAGGCCGTAAAGGGCGGTGGCGGCCGAGGCGTCGACGCCGCCACGCTGGACATATTCGGCGACGAGCGAGGTGGGCCATGGCAGCGTAGCGATGCCCAGGAGGAGCATCAGGTTCAGCCAGTGGAGGCGGCCATCGAAGCGCGCGATACGGTCCATCAGCGTCCGGTGGTTGAGCCAGATGATCCCGATCGTAAGGAACGCGGCGAGGTAGGCAACGTAGGACGGCCATCGCGCCGCGAGAGCGCTCACGAGGCCGCCCGGAGTCACTGCATCGAGGGGCGGCACCTGGAGGTCGAGGACGAGCAGCGTAATGGCGATCGCCATGACACCGTCGCTGAACGCCTCGACCCGGCCGGTCGACGACAGCCGCGTGCCGGTCTCGGGGGGTGGGCCTGGGGGCGCAGTGGTTCGCGGTCCGGAGTTCGGCGGCCACTCAATCACCCGGCGATCATAGCGACGGTCACAGCCGTTCAGCGGTCGAACATCGGGTGGATGTAGGTCCGGAGCGCCGGAACAGGATTCGAGCGCGGGGGTGCCGTGAACGTTCGGAGACCGATCGAGGGAGGAGACATCAGCCTATTGGCCGAAGGTGTCTGATCCAGGTCTAGTGCCCTGCCGTCGGGCGGCCTCGCCGGGCGATTTCCGAGCAGATCCTCGCGGGCTGGTACAACCGTTGATGTCCCGCGCAGCAAGCACTACCAAGCCGTCGGGAGCGCCGAGTCAGACCCCGGGATTGATCACCAGACCGTCCAGCAGGATGTCGCTGAGCATCCTCGCGAAACCGCTGGGATCTGCCGCGAAATTGTCGCCGAGCAACGATACAAATGGCTTCTCGGCATGGACCGAATTCATAGCGACGACCGCATAGACCATCACGTCGATCGGTAACGGCCGCACCCGACCTTGTTCCACGAGGCTCTGCACGAGCGGAGATCGCGAGCCGAGGCACTCGGCCTTGGCACGGTCGCCGATAATCCGGCGGCCGCCGCGCGCGACGCCGACATCGTCGTCAGCAGCCTGACCGGTCCGGAAGCCGTGCTGGCTGCTTACCTCGGGCGCGATGGTGCATTGACCGCCGGGGAAGGCAAGCGCTTCGTGGAGATGAGCACAGCGGGGCCGGACCTCGTCTCGGACCTGGCGGCGCACATCACGGCGGCCCGCGGTACCCTCGTCGATGCGCCGATCCTCGGAGCCCCATCGGTGGTTCGCGCCGGCGAGGCCGCGATTCTGGCCGGTGGCGCCGATAGGGACGTCGCCGTGGCCCGCCCGGTGCTGAGTGTGCTCGGAACCGTGCGCTACGTCGGACCACTGGGTAGCGCCGCGCGGCTCAAGCTCGTGGCCAACAGCATGCTTGCCGACGTCATCCTGGCGGCGGCGGAGCTCCAGGTGGCGGGCGAGGGCGCGGGCCTGGACCCGGATGACGTGTTCTGGGTCCTGAAGCGGGTCGCGCCCTCGCTCGAGGCGCGGCGAGCCGGCTACATCGAAGATCGTCACACGCCGCCGCTGTTCGCCCTGCGCGACTTGCGAAAGGATCTGGACCTAGCGCTGGCCCTCTTCGGCATGTCGACCGCACCGACGCCGCTCACCCGTTCGTCGAGCGAACTGGTCAGCGCGGCGGCCGCAGTGACCCCCGACCTCGACATCAGCGCGGTCGCGCGGCCGTACCGGCAGCTGGGGCGGTTGCCTACTGCCGACACCGGGACGGCGACCCCGTTGGCCCGAGCAGCGGCACGGTAAGGGGAGTCGAGATGTCCTCAGCCATTATCGTCACCGTCCTCTCGAGCTTCGTCGCCTCGGCGGTCGAGTTCGTCGAGGCCCTCACCGTCGTCCTCGCGGTCGGCGTGACCCGGGGCAGTCAACGGCAAGGAAGCCGACGCTCTAGTTGAGCGTCGGCCTCGTGGTTCTGGCGCGCCGGACAGGATTCGAACCTGCGACCTTCGGCTCCGGAGGCCGACGCTCTATCCACTGAGCTACCGGCGCCAGGCCGGTCCTAGAGCGTAACCCAGCGGCGTTCAAAAGGACCCCCGGCTGGCTTCGGAGGATCCAAAGGGCACCGCTCAGTTTCATCTTACCCGGGACTCACGAGTGTTCGACCGTCACGAGCACGAGCTCCTCGGTGGGACCCTTCACCGCCACGTCGCGAACGGCTCCCACGCCGCGCACGTAGTATTTGTGGGTCTCGACGTCGGGCTCGTTCGGACTCCACTCTCCACTCTTTGGTCACGAGCGCGTTTGCAAACGAGCCATACGGCACCTTCACCTTCTCCGAGAAGCTAACCACCGAGAAGTCGTTCTCCGTGTAGTCGTGGGCGAATGAACGCCCGATGGTGGGCGCGGCCTCCATGAAGCGACACGTTATCCTCGACAACGACGCACACGACGCCATCGATGACCTTGGTGGCGCGCGTCACGGTGAACGTCGCCTGACGAGGATGGTCGATCCCTCCCGGACGAGAGGGATCGAAGCTCGATGACGGATGGCCTTGCCCTTGGGCCAGGGAGTCATCGGCGTTCAGTTGACGGGTTCTCCACCAGAGGTCCTGACAAGGTAGGCCGGCGTGGGGCGGTTGAAGCCCTTAAGGGTCAGCGGGCCTATCTGCTCCGCCGGCACGACGCTTTCGACTGCCGCGAATGCGCTGGGCGCCAGCAGAATCTGCCCGCCGCGTGCTTCCCCACAAAGCCGTGCCGCGAGATTGACCACGCTGCCGACGGCACCATAGTCGGAGCGTCCCTCGAACCCGATGCGCCCGAGTGTCGCGTAGCCGACCGCGATGCCGATGCCCAGCGCGAGGTCGTGCCCACGCCTCCGCCAACCTGCGCTCAGCTCGGCAATTCGTTCCTGCATCGCAAGCGCCATCCGCACCGCCTGCACCGGCGGGTCGGCACAGGGGAACGGGTCATTGAAGAAGATCATCAGCGCGTCGCCGGCGAAGCGCTCCAGGGTCCCCTCGAATTGAAAGACCAGCTGCCCGAGCTCCTTGTGGAATTCGGCCAGGACCGCCATCACCTCCTCCGGCTCGGCGGTCTCGGAGAAGGCCGTGAACCCGCGGAGGTCGCAGAAGACCACCGTGATCTCGCGGCGATGGCTCTGCAGCATGCCCTCGTCATCGCTCGACACCACGAGATCGGCGAGCTGCGGCGACAGGAATCGGCGCAGTCGGCTGAGCCGCTCCAGCTCCTCGACCTGTGTGCTGACACGGCTCTCAAGCGACCGATTCCACTCGGCGAGCTCCGCGGCCTGGGCCTGGATGGTGTCGTGGTACTCCTTGATCCGCAGCAACGATCGGACGCGCGCCAGGAGCTCAGGCTGGTTGACGGGGCGTGCGATGAAATCGTCGGCTCCGGCCTCGATGGCGCTGACCTTGTCCTGGTCGCCGCTCGAAGTGAGCATGATGATCGGTAGCAGCTGGGTGGCCGGGTCCTGTCGCAGCGCGCGGCAGACGTCATAGCCGGTCATTTCGGGCATGACGATATCCAGGAGGACGAGGTCAGGCGGTTCGGCGGCAATCAGATCCAGCGCCTCGCGGCCCGACGCGGCGCCGGAAACCTCGTAGCCGCGCGGGGACAGGACGGCGTCCATCAGCTTGCGGTTCTGCTCAGTGTCGTCGACCACCAGGATGCGCGGAGAGCGTGTCATCTACGGCTCGCCGCCGGTCTTGCAGTACGCCAGCACCTGGTGCGGGAAGGTCAGGACATCGATCGGCTTGGCGATGAGCCCGGCGAAACCTGCTTCTCCGAACCGCGCCCGATCAGCCTCCATCACCGAGGCGGTCAGGGCGACGATGGGAATCGCCGCGGTGGGCGGCTCGGCCTTGAGCTGCCGCGTCGCCTCGACGCCGTCGATGCCAGGCAAGGCGATATCCATGAGGATGAGGGCGGGCAGCTGTTCCCGTGCCAGCGTCACGCCGTCCTCCCCGGTGGTCGCTTCCACGGTCCCGAAACCGTTGAACCGCAGGACATCCCGAGTCAGCTTCATGTTCTTGTCGTTGTCCTCCACGATGAGGATCAGGCGGCCGGCTCCGATATCGCTCATGACAGCACCGGCTCCTCCGATGCCAGCGGCGTCATCTCGGCCTCAGGTTGCTGCAGCTGGAGTGGGAGCACGACCGTGAACGTGCTGCCTACGCCAGGCGCGCTCTCGACGCGCAGGTCACCATGATGGAGCTCGACCAGCCGTTTCGTGAGGGCCAGCCCGAGACCCGTGCCCTCCTGGGTCTTTGCCGGGCCCACCTGGTAGAACTCGTCGAAGATCCTGCCCTGATCCTCGGCGCTGATGCCGACCCCGGTGTCGGACACGGCGATCTCGACTGCCTCCCCGGTTGCTCGCGCCGAGAGCGTGATCCGTCCGCCCTGCGGCGTAAACTTGACGGCGTTCGAGAGCAGGTTGAACAGGACCTGCTTGATCTTGCGTTCGTCGCCCTCGATCAGGCCGACCGCAGGGTCAATCTCGGTGACGAGGGCCACTCCCTGCCGCGTCGCGCGCTCTCGCACCATGACCATCGAAGCCGCGAGCGTATCGGCCAGAGCGAAGCTGTTCGGCTGCAGCTCCATGCGCCCGGCCTCGACCTTCGAAAGGTCGAGGATGTCGTTGATCAGGTTCAGCAGGTGCTGCCCCGAGCTGAGGATGTCGTCGAGGTATTCGATCTGCTTCTCGTTCAGCTGACCGAACATCTGCTCGCGCAGGACCTGCGAGAAGCCGATGATCGCGTTCAGGGGCGTCCGCAGCTCGTGCGACATGTTGGCCAGGAACTCCGATTTGTGGCGACTTGCGGTCTCGACTTCCTGATAGAGCCGCCCAAGCTCCTCGTTCATGACGTTGATATTCGCTGCGAGCGATCCAAGCTCGTCACGGTTCGGGACCTCGACGCGGCCCGAGAAGTCGCCAGACGCAATCCCGGCGAGGCGCGTCTCCATCCGCCGAATCGGCCCGACCAGCGACAACGACAGGATGTAACCGAGCATCAGGGCGAGAACGACGCTCGCCGCGGCAACCGCGATGAACAGTCGCTGCGAATCGTCGAACGCGCTTCGATTCTCGGCGGTGAGCGCGGTCGTTTCCGCGAGAGTCGAGCTCACCAGGTCGGACGTGAGGCCGTCGATATGTTCCACCAGAGGCTCCGCTCTCTCGCCCGCGAGCTGAAGGCCCTGGCTCGCCTTGTCGGCCTGGTCGAATGCGGTGATCTTCCTCATCACGTCCGACAGCTGGGCGTGGTCCTGGCGGACCTGCTCGAGCGCGGCGCTCTCGTCGGCTGAGGGCACGAATCCGAAGTCTGCCTCGTTGGTCGCCGGGCCGATGCGAGCAAGGGTCGTCGCGATCGTCTGGTCAATCGTGGTCAGGGTGACACTGCTGCTGGGCGCTGCTGAACACGGGACCGAGAACCACAAGCTCAGATCGCAACCGCCCGCGCGCAGTGCAAGGAGGCCCCGAAGCTGCGCCGAATCGGTCTGCAGCTCCCGGAACGCCGTGGTCCGCAGCTGGAGCGTTCCGAGCCTGTCGACCCGGTCGTTGGAATCGCCCAGGACCCGAAGGCCGAGGACCATGACCACGACCAGGAGGACAACGGTGCCCACGAAGGCGACCAGCAGCTTGGTATAGACCGTGGCCGGCAGGCGCCCGACAGCTCGCACCAGCGGATCGGTCGCCCGGCTCAGCATCGGAAGCTTCTCGGTGGCCGGCCCGATGTCACCAGGGATGCCCGCCCACCGAGGTCATGAGCCCAAGGTGGGCGACGTGGACGTCATTTCCGTGATCAACCACTTGCCGCCGATGCGGGAGACCTGCTGATCGGCGCCCACCACGACAACCACAGTCTTGTTGTTGACATCGATGTAATGGCACTCGAAGGAGAGCGTCCCCTTGTTGCCCGTGACGGTGGCCTTGAGCTTGTAGGCGGGCGTATCTGAGACCCAGTGATTCTCCGCTTTGAACGGAGCCGCCTTGGTCGCGAACAGGTTCCGAATCTGGTCCTTGCCCGTGTACGTCTGCCCGCCGATGGTCGCGACCGCGTCGTCGGCATACAGCGACATCATCAGGTCGAGGTCGTGCGTCGAGGCGGCCTTATGAAAGCTCACCTCGATCTGGTCGATCGCGTATAGGTCCGCCTGCTTCTGGACCTCGGCCGCCGCCGAGGGCGTGGCGCCGGTTGCACCGCAGGCGCTGAGTGTTGCCGCCATGACCACCAGGCAGGCACCGAGGATCCGAGCCATGTCCGCCTCCTCCGTATGCGCTGCTCCGGCAACCCATCCCTGCCGCCGGTCACGAGTTCGGAGCGCGTGGAAATCGGTATGCGTCGCGTTGTTCGGGCGGCCGGTGCAGCATCTCAGCGGGCACGCCAGCGGCAGGGCTGCTTCGTTGCGCCTCCCTCAGGCAGCTCATCATCGTCAAGCGGCCGCGGAATGCAATGGGCGAGGTGACAAGCACGGTGTCCGCTGCGACTCACGGACCGACATGCCGGGCATAGAGAAGGCCCCGCCGAAGCGGGGCCTTCATTGCTGCCGGATTCGCTCATCGCAAGGGCATCTTTCACGCACGGTTTCCCGTACTACCCTTACCCAAACCTACCCATGACCTTGCGACCAGTGGTGAATCGCTGCGTAACAGCCACCATAGAGTAGGTCGTCTGTCCACGTCTGTCTACGCTTTGAAAACTAAGATTCCTTTATATTTCGGAGTGCCTCACACGGACGGACTTGGCGCCGGTTTGGCCTCGATCCGGATCGAATTGATGATCACCGGATCGAGCGGAAGGCCGCGTGGCCCGTTGGTCGGCACCTTGCCGATGGTGTCCACCACATCGGTCCCGTCAATGACCTTGCCGAAGATGGTGTAGAGGCGCTTGAGAGGTCCGTTGAGGTCCGCAAGGTCGATGAAGAACTGGCTGCCGTTTGCCCGCTTGTCGTTCGCCATCGCGACCACGTAGGGGTCATAGTTGAGGCCGCTCGCGGGCGGCTCGATCTCGAAGCCGTAGCCGGGGCCGCCGCTGCCCAGCCCTTCAAAGTCGCCGCGGTTACCCCTGGTCTGGGGATCGCCGGCCTGGGCCACGAAGCCGGGCAGGATCCGGTGGAAGCTGATCCCGTCGTAGAAGCCGCAGCGCGCGAGGGCGACGAAGCTGGCGGTCGCCAACGGAGCCTTCTCGCCGTACAGCTCGATCGTGAAGCTGCCCTTGTTGGTGTCAACCACGGCCCGGCCGGCTTTCGCCAGGGTCGCCAGCGCGTCGACCGTCGTCGGCCCCTTGGTGGGACAGGCCGGCCTGGGCGCCGGGGTGGGTGAGGCGCAGGCGGCGAGACCGATCAGTGCGGCGAGGAGGAGGATGCGCCTCATTGGCCAGACGAGAAGCGGGCGTCGAACAGGCGGCGCGCGTAGCTGACCGGCATCGTGCCGCCGTAGAGCAGGGTGTCGTGGAAGAATTTCAGGCTGAAGGCGGGACCCATGCGACCCTGGACCTCGCCCTTCAGGCGCTCGATCATGTGGCGCCCATAGAGATAGCTGAGCTGGTAGGTCGGCGTGCTGGTGTAGCGCTTCACCTCGGCCAGCGCGGCAGGTCGCTCGAAGCCGGTCTGCGCGATGAGGAAGTCGACCGCCTCGTCGAACCCGATCTGGCCCCGATGCAGCCTGATGTCGAGCACGATTCGCGTCGCGCGCCAGATCGCATCGGTATGGACCACGTACCAGTTGGTGGGCGTGTCGTCGAATCCCTGCTCCTTCATCATCCGCTCGCAGTAGAACGCCCAGCCCTCCGTGAACTCTGGGGCAAAGCTGAAGAGACGGACGAGCGACGGATTCGTGACGGCGGCGCTCAGCTGCAGGTGATGGCCGGGATACGCCTCGTGCACGCCGGTGTTGCTGATGGATGCGTAGTTATGCTCGCGCATCATCTCGGGCGTCTGTGGCGGTGTGACGATGTACACGCCCAGCGGGACCCTGTCGAACTTTGCCGGTTCGTAGTAGGCGGCGAACGGGATCAGATGCCGGATGAAT